>JAFTEU010000143.1 GCA_017453505.1 Muribaculaceae bacterium | reverse complement strand
CCGGACACCATTAGTAAACAAATCAAGTAGCGGCACTGCGATGATTCTTGCAGTGCCGCTATCAGTTCATGCTGTAATACAGCAATATGTGTTGATCACCTTTTTGAGGTCTCGTCGAGCGAGACATGAAAAGTTGATTCTCTCTGCGGCCTACTCGACCATACGTTTGCCAGCGTCGTAGGCTTTCTGCAAGTCTTCCTCCCAGTGTTCGTCACGCCAGCGCCGTTTGGCTTCTTCCGAGAACCCAGCAAGCTCAAAGTTGTTATAGTTGCGCACTTGATAGGTGTTGTAGGCCACCAGATGCTCGGGCTGGCCTATTGCCGACGCGATGCAATACTCCATCGAGCCATAGCCCTGGCTGTTGTTCCTCTCGGGCTGCCCGTTCATTGTTTCTATGAGCAGTACGGGCATCTTTTTGGGTGCCGTCATGCTGTAATCATTATAGGAAAGCCACGGGAATGCCAGCCGCTCCAGGAATGTCCGCATCTGCCCCGTCACATCACCGAAGTAGATGGGTGAACCCAGCACCAGACCATCGGCCTGTGCGATTTCTTCAAGAACAGGAGTCAAGGCATCCTTGAACTTGCAGACGTTGGATGCCCTACCCTTCACCTTGCAGGCCAAACAAGAGACACAACCCTTGTAGTTCATGTCATAGAGGCGGACAACCTTCACCTCGGCCCCAGCCTGTGAAGCGCCCTCAGCAACTTTTCCAAGCATGGCGGCAGTGTTCATGTTCTTGCGCGGGCCGCCATCAATAATCATAATCTTCTTCATAATACCGTCATTATTAGTTTCATCGGCAAGTACATCGGTCCGCGATGACATGAGGGGAATGGCAACGAGTGCCAACACTGCCCTCTTGATGAAATCGCGTCGATTAGTAGCCATACTGTCGTTAAGTGTATTATCTGACCACAAAGATAATCATTTTCCGCGATTACAGGAATGGACTGTAAGTAAAAATCCAATCGGTTCTTGGCATGCTATGCTTTAAGATGGTATCAGTAATGTGCAAAACATTAAAAAAGTAAAAAACTGGCATCAAAACGGTGATGGGTAACAAGTTTTTCTTAACTTTGTCAGTCAAGAAGCAAACATTTATTATCAACCAACAAAAAACAAAACCAAAATCATGGCAAAACCTTATGTAATCGGTATCGACATGGGCGGCACCAATACCGTCTTTGGCATCGTGGATGCCCGTGGCAATGTGCTGGCCAGCAGTTCAATCAAGACAGCAAAACACAGCGATTTCAATGACTATATCAACGAGTTACACCAGGAGTTGACCCGTCTGATCAAGGAGAATGACGCTGAGGGCAAGATTAATGGCATCGGTATCGGTGCCCCCAACGGCAACTATTACACGGGGCTCATTGACCAAGCTCCCAACCTGCCCTGGCCCACTCCCATTCCACTGGCCGAAATGGTGACAAATAAATTCGGCATACCGTGCTTGATCACCAACGATGCCAATGCCGCCGCCATCGGCGAGATGACCTATGGCGTGGCACGCGGCATGAAGGACTTTATCATGATTACGCTGGGCACAGGTGTGGGCAGCGGCATCGTGGTGAACGGACAGATGGTGTACGGCCACGACGGCTTTGCCGGCGAGCTGGGCCACGTGATCGTCAAGCGCACCAACGGCCGTGTGTGCGGCTGTGGACGCACGGGGTGTCTCGAGGCCTACTGCTCGGCTACGGGCGTGGCACGCACAGCACGCGAGTTCCTAGAACTGCGCAACGAGCCATCCAAGCTGCGCGACTATGACATCGAGGCGATAACGAGCAAGGACGTGTATGACTGCGCAATGGCTGGCGACAAGTTGGCCAAGGAGATTTTCAACTATACAGGCACTATCCTGGGCGAGGCTCTAGCCGATTTCACCAACTTTTCCAGCCCAGAGGCATTCGTGCTGTTCGGTGGTCTCACCAAGAGCGGTGATTTGATCATGAATCCCGTTAAGGAGGCATTTGATCGCAACGTGCTGGGCATCTACAAGGGCAAGGTAAAGATCCTTATCAGCGAGCTCAAGGAGAGCGACGCAGCCGTGCTGGGTGCCAGCGCACTGGGTTGGGAAGTGAAGGAATAACGACATCATCATGTTGTACTTGCAAATGAGAAAGTTATTATCAGCAATATTGCTTGCCACTGTGTGCTGCGGCTGCCTGATCTCCTGTAACGAGAAGCCCAGGAGCTACAAGTTTGTCAAGGTAGCCAACGACGGCAGTGAGCAAGTCGAGGAGTTCGATGCGAGCAATGACACCGCCGCGCTCAAGATCTACTTTGACCGCATGGAGAAGATCATTGTCGATAACATCAATGCGCAGGCCGAGCCCTTCAAGGCCATGTACGTCATCTCACCTGATGGCGACACACTGAACACCGACGAAGAGTTGCTCAAGACCATGATGTCGTCGATACCGACCGCTATTCCCGCCACACAGCAGCCCGCTCAGGAGCAGCCAAGCAAGGAGTAGCGCTCACATTGTCACAAGAGAGACACGACAACGCAAGAAACCCCGCGCCAATGGCGACGGGGTTTCTTGCAATTTATCGCTAATCAATCGCGGCCTGCAGTGACCGACGCAGTATTGATTATTCCTCGGTCTTGGGAGCCTCGGCAGGAGCTTCGGCTGCGGGAGCGGCGGCTTTCTTGCGGCTGCGACGGGTAGTCTTCTTGGGAGCTGCCTTCTCCTGGTTCTTGGCCTCGAGCATAGCCTCATTGAAGTCAACGAGCTCAATGAAGCAAGTCTTAGCGTTGTCACCAAGACGGTTGCCAAGCTTAAGAATGCGGGTGTAGCCACCGGGACGGTCGGCCACCTTAGCGGCAACGGTCGAGAAGAGTTCCTTGACGGCCTCCTTGTTCTGGAGGTGCTTGAAGACGAGGCGGCGCGATGCGGTAGTGTCGTCCTTGGTCCTGTTGATCAGGGGCTCGGCATATACGCGCAGAGCTTTAGCCTTGGCGAGGGTCGTGATGATGCGCTTGTGCATGATGAGCGAGATGGTCATGTTGGCCAACATGGCATCACGATGAGCGCTCTTACGGCTCAGGTGGTTGAATTTCTTATTGTGTCTCATTGTTATTTACTCTTTTTCTAATTTGTATTTAGTGATATCCATGCCAAAGTGCAGATTGAGGTTTGCCAACAGCTCCTCAAGCTCGCTGAGCGACTTCTTACCGAAGTTGCGGAACTTGAGCAGGTCGGTCTTGTTGAAGACCACAAGTTCTCCAAGCGTCTCAACCTCAGCCGACTTCAAGCAGTTGAGGGCACGTACAGAGAGGTCCATGTCAACAAGTTTGGTCTTGAGCAGCTGACGCATCTTCAGTACTTCCTCATCGAACTCCTCGTTGCCGTTAACCTCGGTATTATCGAGGACGATTTCACGGTCGGTAAAGAGCTGGAAGTGCTGGATAAGGATCTCGGCAGCGCCCTTGAGAGCGTCCTTGGGATGAATGGAGCCATCGGTGGTGATCTCGATGACGAGCTTCTCGTAGTCGGTCTTCTGCTCGACACGGAAGTTCTCGACTGCAGTCTTCACGTTCAGGATGGGCGTGTAGATCGAGTCAATTGCAATCACGTCGATGGGGTCATTGGCGTTGCGGTTCTCCTCTGCGGGCAGGTATCCCCTACCCTTGTTGATCGAGAGCTCGATCTGGAAACCGCTCGACGGATCAATGTGGCAAATCTCGAGCTCAGGGTTCAGCACCTCGAATGCGCTCAGCACCTTGCCAATGTCACCAGCCTTGAAGACGCTTTGACCTGAAACCTTGACAACGGCCTTCTCAGTGTCGGTATCTTCGACAATGCGTTTGAGGCGCACCTTCTTGAGGTTCAGGATCATGTTAGTAACATCCTCCTTTACCCCAGGAATAGTTGCGAACTCATGCTGCACACCGTCGATGCGGATGCTGCAAATCGCATAGCCTTCAAGTCCCGAGAGGAGAATGCGGCGCAGGGCATTACCGATGGTCACGCCATAGCCAGGCTCCAATGGACGGAACTCAAACTTGCCGAACGAGTTGTCGGCTTCCAACATCAAGACTTTGTCGGGTTTCTGAAATGCTAAAATAGCCATGGATAAAAATTTTACTGTTTAGAATACAACTCGACGATCAACTGTTCCTTGATATTCTCAGGAATGTCCTCACGAACGGGCATGTGCAGGAGCTTACCGCCCTTGACACTCTCATCCCATTCAATCCAAGGATACTTGCTGTGGTTGAAGCCTGCAAGTGCGTCCTGGATAACCTCCAGTGACTTAGACTTCTCACGGACAGCAACGATTTGACCCTCGCTCACCGAGTAGGAAGGAATGTTCACAACCTTACCATCGACGGTGATGTGACGATGCAGCACGAGCTGACGGGCAGCGGCACGCGTGGGAGCAATACCCAGGCGATAAACGATGTTGTCGAGCCTTGCCTCAAGCAGCTGCAGGAGCACCTCACCCGTAACACCCTTCATGCGAGAAGCCTTGTTGAAGAGGTTGCGGAACTGACGCTCAAGCACGCCATAGGTGTACTTAGCTTTCTGTTTTTCGCGAAGCTGAGTGCCGTACTCCGACATCTTGCGGCGGCGGTTGGCACCATGCTGGCCCGGGGGATAATTCTTCTTGGCAAAGTACTTGTCTTCACCGAAGATGGGTTCACCCAGTTTACGGGCAATCTTAGTTTTTGGACCGGTGTATCTAGCCATAGTCTTTTCTTAAAAAATAATTAACATTGTGAATTGGAATCGCTTCAGTGCAGCCGCGATTGCAGAGAGGTCGTTATAAAATGCAATCCATTCACTGATAGAGATTCGCGAAAAAAGTTTGTTAATAAATCAACTGTTAAAACAGGTGTGTTGATGACGAGGGAAGCGCCTAAATCTCTTAGACCCTTCTTCTCTTGGGAGGACGGCAACCGTTGTGGGGCAGCGGTGTGACGTCGATGATCTCAGTAACTGCGATGCCAGCGCCATGAATGGTGCGGATAGCCGATTCGCGGCCATTACCCGGACCCTTCACATAGGCCTTCACCTTGCGCAAACCGAGGTCGTAAGCGACCTTAGCGCAATCTTCGGCAGCCATCTGGGCAGCGTAGGGCGTGTTCTTCTTTGAACCACGGAAGCCCATCTTACCAGCCGAGGACCACGAAATTACCTGTCCCTCACCATTAGCGAGGCACACAATGATGTTGTTGAACGAAGAATGCACGTGCCGTTGCCCAATACCGTCAACGCGAACGACTCTCTTCTTAGCTGCGACTGTCTTCTTAGCCATAGTAATTCAATAATGTTATTTAGTAGCTTTCTTCTTGTTAGCAACAGTTTTCTTGCGGCCCTTACGGGTACGGGCATTGTTCTTGGTGCTCTGACCACGAACAGGGAGACCATTGCGGTGACGGATGCCACGATAGCAACCGATGTCCATCAATCGCT
>JAFTEU010000142.1 GCA_017453505.1 Muribaculaceae bacterium | reverse complement strand
GCCCAATCCTCTGGCAAAAAGGCAACGGACACTTCAGAAAGCAGGATGAAAATGAAGCTAAAACGGCGATTAACTTAACAGCCTAGGACGGTTCTTTTGATGTAAAATTATTTTTCTAATCATCATAGAATCAACGATATCGGTTACTTTATGGCCACTACTCAGTAATCAATTGATTTGTTGGTCAGAACTCTTCATCAGCCCGGGGCTTCACCATATTAGCCCGGGGTTAACAGTTGTTGCAAAAAGGCAAAAATTACATCAAAAGAACCGTCCCTATTTTACCCAAAATGGATTTTATGGGGTTTTGTGTGGGAGTTGGTCAAATTTTATGTACCTTTGCAGCCTAATTTGTAATGTACATTATTAAAAAATGAAAAAATTCAACGAGTATAACGGGTTTAACCTGTCAGATATCAACAAGGAAGTCCTGCAACAGTGGGACAAGGAAGATGTGTTTGGCCACAGCATCAGCGAGCGCGAGGGTGCTCCCGCCTATGTATTCTTTGAGGGTCCTCCCAGTGCCAATGGCATGCCTGGCATTCACCACGTGATGGCCAGGTCGATCAAGGACATCTTCTGCCGCTACAAGACGATGCAGGGCTACCAGGTCAAGCGCAAGGCTGGTTGGGACACTCACGGCCTGCCTGTCGAGTTGGGCGTGGAGAAGGCTCTGGGCATCACCAAGGAGGATATCGGCAAGAAGATTTCGGTCGATGACTACAACGCCACCTGCCGCAAGGAGGTGATGAAATATACCCGCGAGTGGGAAGACCTGACCCACCGCATGGGCTACTGGGTTGACATGAAGGACCCCTATATCACTTACAAGAACAGCTACATCGAGAGCCTGTGGTGGCTGTTGAAGCAGCTTTACAACAAGGGCCTGCTCTATAAGGGTTACACCATTCAGCCCTACTCGCCCGCTGCTGGCACCGGCCTGAGCTCCCATGAGCTGAACCTGCCCGGTTGCTACCGTGACGTGAAGGACCAGACCGTGACCGCCCAGTTCACCGTGCTGAGCGGTGACGAGCATCCCGTAATCAAGCAAATCCGAGAGGCTGCCGATGAGGGTTTCAATGAGACCTACGTGCTGGCATGGACGACCACCCCGTGGACCCTGCCCAGCAATACAGCACTGTGCGTGGGCAACAAGATTGACTATGTGGCCGTCGAGAGCTTCAACCCATACACGGGCAAGCCTGCCATCTACCTGCTGGCCGAGGCCCGCATCGACGCCTACTTCAAGGCCGACGGCAAGGACCAGCCGCTAGAGTACAAGGCAGGCGAGAAGGTGATCCCCTACAAGGTCATCGCCCACTTCAAGGGTCAAGACCTGCTGGAGATGCGTTATGCCCAGCTGTTCCCCTGGGTGAAGCCCGTCGATAAGGTGGACGGCAACATCGTGGGCAACGACAATGGCTTCCGCGTCATCCCCGGTGACTATGTGACCACCGAGGACGGTACCGGTATCGTTCACATCGCGCCCACCTTTGGCGCCGACGACGCCCGCGTAGCCAAGGCCGCCGGCATCCCCGCCCTGTACATGATCAACAAGAAGTTGGAGACCCGCCCCATGGTGGACCTCACGGGTAAATACTTCGTTCTCGACGACCTTGACGAGGACTTCGTCAAGAATTTTGTCAACGTGGACCTCTATAAGGAATATGCCGGACGCTGGGTCAAGAACGCCTACGACCCGCTGTACACCGTCGGCGGCAAGTATGACGAGGCCGCCGCTGCCAAGGCCGAGGATCTGAACATCTACATCTGCATCCGCATGAAGCAGGACGGCACCGCCTTCAAGATGGAGAAGCACACCCACAACTATCCCCACTGCTGGCGCACCGACAAGCCCGTGCTCTACTACCCGCTCGACAGTTGGTTCATCCGTGACACGGCCTGCCGTGACCGCATGATTGAACTCAACCACACCATCAACTGGAAACCCGAGCACACGGGTACCGGCCGCTTTGGCAAGTGGCTGGAGAACCTCAATGACTGGAACCTGAGCCGCAGCCGCTACTGGGGCACCCCGCTGCCCATCTGGCGCAACGAGGATGGCGAGGAGAAGTGCATTGGCAGCATCGAGGAACTCTATAACGAGATCGAGAAAGCCGTGGCCGCTGGCGTGATGAAGAGCAACCCCTACAAGGACAAGGGCTTCGTCCCCGGTGACTACAGCGAGGAGAATTACAATAAGATCGACATCCACCGCCCCTACGTTGACGACATCATCCTGGTGAGCGACAGCGGCAAGGCCATGAAGCGCGAGTTGGACCTCATCGACGTGTGGTTTGACAGCGGCGCCATGCCCTACGCCCAGTTGCACTACCCCTTCGAGAACAAGGAGGCTGTGGACAACAACGGCTTCTTCCCCGCCGACTTCATCGCCGAGGGTGTGGATCAGACGCGTGGCTGGTTCTTCACGTTGCATGCCATCGCCACGATGGTGTTTGACAGCGTAGCCTACAAGAACGTCATCAGCTACGGTCTGGTGCTCGACAAGAACGGCAACAAGATGAGTAAGCGCCTGGGCAACGCCGTTGACCCCTTCGGCGCCATCGAGAAATTTGGCAGCGACCCGCTGCGCTGGTACATGATCAGCAACTCGTCGCCCTGGGACAACCTCAAGTTTGACGAGGCTGGTGTGACCGAGGTGGCCCGCAAGTTCTTTGGCACCCTGTACAACACCTACTCATTCTTTGCCCTGTATGCCAACGTGGATGGCTTCGATCCTGAGGCAGCACAGGTGCCCGTTGCCGAGCGCCCCGAGATCGACCGCTGGATCATCTCGCTGCTCAACTCACTCATCGCCGACGTACAGGCCGACCTCGAGGACTACGAGCCCACCAAGGCCGCCCGTGCCATCAGCACCTTTGTCGGCGACCACCTGAGCAACTGGTATGTGCGCTTGAACCGCAAGCGCTTCTGGGGTGGCGAAATGACCCAGGACAAGCTGGCAGCCTATCAGACCCTGCACCAGTGCCTGACGACCGTTGCCCTGCTCATGGCTCCCGTAGCCCCCTTCTACAGCGATCGCCTGTACCGCGACCTCACCCACAGCGAGACGTCGGTACATCTCGCCCAATTCCCCAAGAGTGACGATAGCGTGATCGACAAGCAACTCGAGCAACGCATGCAGGCCGCACAGGATGTCACCTCAATGGTACTGTCGCTGCGCCGCAAGCAGAACCTGAAGGTGCGCCAGCCGCTACAGGCCATCATGGTGCCCGTGCTCGACGACAAGCAGCGCGCTGATGTCGAGGCCGTTGCCGACCTGATCCGCAACGAGGTCAACGTCAAGGACATCAAGCTCGTGGGTAACGATGCCGGCATCCTCGTGAAACGCGTGAAGCCCGACTTCAAGAAACTTGGTCCGAAGTATGGCAAGGTGATGAAGGCCCTGGCCGCCCGCATCACCAGCATGGAGCAGAGTGAGATTGCCCAGTTTGAGAAGGACGGCAAGTTTACCATCGACCTGGACGGTCAGCAAGCCGTCGTCGAACTTGCCGACGTCGAGATCATCAGCGAGGACATCCCCGGCTGGCTCGTGGCCAACGAGGGCAACCTGACCGTGGCTCTTGACATCACAGTCACCGACGAGCTGCGCCTCGAAGGCATCGCCCGCGAACTGGTGAACCGCATCCAGAACGTGCGCAAGGACAAGGACTTTAACATCACCGACAAGATCAACGTCACCATCGCTCCCGACGAGCGCACCGACGAGGCCGTGAAGGCCTATGGCGACTACATCGCCCGCCAAGTGCTGGCCAACAACATCAACGTGGCACCCGTCGATGCCGCCACCGCTGTCGAACTCGACATGGATGGCTGGATGTTGCCGGTCAATGTCGAGAAGCTATAATGAATCATCATCGGGGTTCAGGGAATCAGCTGATTTCCTGAACCCTAAACTTTAAACTCTAAACTTAACTCAACAATGGCAACCAAGCAAGAAAAGACCAGATACAGCGACGAGGAGTTGCAGGAGTTCAAGGAAATCATCCTTGCCAAGATTGAGCAGGCACAGGAAAACTACGACCGCCTCAAGGACACCATCATGGTTGACGAGTCCAATCCCACCTTCAAGATGACCGAAGAGGGGGCATCAACCTTGCAGAAGGAGATTTCGAGTCAACACGCACAGCGCCAGCTGGACTTCATCCGCAAACTCCAGGCCGCACTGGTGCGCATCGAGAACAAGACCTACGGCATCTGCCGCATCACGGGCAAGCTCATCCCCAAGGAGCGCCTGCTCGCCGTTCCCCACGCCACCCTGTCGATTGAAGGCAAGGAGATCGAGGCCAGGAACAAAAAGAATTCTTGACCACACAGGCACATGAAACTGTCTAACGGCAAACTGGCAGCGCTCATCATCGCGCTGGTTATCGTCATCGACCAAGCCCTCAAGATCTGGGTCAAGACCCACTTCTACTACGGCGAGGAGTTTGAGGTGACATCATGGTTCAAACTGTTGTTCATTGAGAACAACGGTATGGCCTTCGGCATGGAATTGGGTAGCAAGCTGTTGCTCACCTTGTTCCGCATCATTGCCTCGGGGGCTTTTATCTACTACCTGTGGAAGCTGCGCAACCGCACTGACATCCCCAAGGGCTATGTCATCTGCATCGCGCTCATTACTGCCGGTGCACTGGGTAATGTCATCGACTGTATCGCCTATGGCCTGATTTTCAACAACCCCATGCCACCCCAGGTGGCCCAGCTATTCCCACCTGATGGTGGCTACGGCACGTTGTTTAACGGTCGCGTCGTGGATATGTTCTACTTCCCGCTGTGTGAGTGGAACTGGCCGCAATGGATGCCCTGGATCGGTGGCGACCACTTCGTGTTCTTCCAGCCCATTTTCAATATCGCCGATGCTGCGCTCAGTGTGAGTGTCATCGTCCTCATCCTGTTCTATGCCCGCTATCTGGCCACCGCAACTGGTGCCCGCGACGAGCAGGAAGAACAAGAAGAAGAGAATCTGGATAATGAGAATAACCAACTAGAGCAATAACCCGCCTCACTGACCATGCGCAGTACCGTGCTCAACATATCATTGTTCCTGCTGGCCGCCCTGATGATGCTCTCATGCGACAGGACACCTGGTGGTGTACTCAGCGTGAACGACATGGCCGACCTCATTGTGGACATGCAACTCGCCGAGGCCTACATCGACAACAACATCAGCGAGTTTCCCAGTGATTCCAGCAAGCAGGTCATCAAGCAGTCCATCTTCAAGAAGCATGGCATCACCCAGCAGGACTATGACTCGTCGCTCGTTTGGTATGCCCACAACATGGAGGATTATGTCAAGGCCTATGACAAGGCCGTGGGCAAACTCAAGGACAAGCAGGAAAAGTTGAACAAGAGCAATGGTAACGGAAGCAACATGAATAACAAAGCCGAGAGCATCCTGGCCGAAGGACCCGCACAAGGTGAACCCACCCACAGCACACAGCCCAAGCCATTCCACGGCAAGCGTCTGGAGAAACTCAGCAGAAACGCTAAGGCCGACACCATCGACATGTGGAAAGGTCAGCGCAGCTATGCCCTCGTCCAGGGGTTGAAACGCGGCTTCATCACCTTTGACCTGGCACCTGATGCCGGCAAGAAGCCGGGTGACCGCTATCAGCTGGCCTACAAGCTGATGCGTGGCGGCAATGAGTTCAAGGTGAGCATCAGTATCGATTACAGCGACGGCTCGACAAGCCAGATGACACGTGGCACCAACAGCGACGGCTGGGTCATGGTTGACCTGCAGAGCGACACGGCACGTACCGTGCGCCGCGTGTACGGCTATGTGAGCTACAATATCAAGCCAGGGCACACAGCCTATGTGGACAGCCTCATGCTCATGCGCACCCACTTGAGCAACAGCAACTATGGCTACATTCATGCGCAACGCAACTTTGAACGCAAGTAGTAATAGTCGTTGCCGCAACAACCTAGTCATGCGCCATGAACAACCTGTACCTGCAATTATTTCTCACCTTCAGCAAGATCGGAGCCTTCACCTTCGGTGGAGGCTGGGCGATGATCAGCATCATCCAGCGCGAGATTGTCGAGAAACACAAGTGGATTGAACTCGAGGATTTCCTTGACCTGCTGGCTGTCGCACAGTCAATGCCCGGCATCCTGGCCGTAAACATCAGTGTGGTCATTGGCGATAGGCTCAAGGGCATCAAGGGCAGCATCTGTGCGGCCATTGGCACCATCCTGCCCTCGTTCCTGATGATTCTAGCCATCGCCATCTTCCTCACACCCGATACGATCAAGAACAACGCCATCGTTAGCCGTATCTTCAAGGGCATCCGCCCGGCCGTGGTCGCCCTGATTATCGCACCCGTGCTTACTACAGCACGCAGTGCGGGCATCAATTGGAAGACGGTCATTATTCCCGTGGCCGTGGCCTTGCTCATCTACAGCAAGATACCTTATATCTCTAACCCCATCATCTACATCGTGCTGGGTGCCTTCGGCGGTTACCTCTATTACTTGCACTCGCTCTTGAAGGGCAATCACCATAACGGAAAGGAGGCCACAGATGCTTGAGAATTACCTGAAGCTCATCTGGGCCTACCTGAAGATCGGTTTATTCGGTTTCGGCGGCGGATATGCGATGTTGTCGCTCATCCAGCGCGAGGTAGTGGATTCGGGATGGATCACCAGCCAGATGTTCACCGACATCGTCGCCATCTCACAGATGACACCCGGCCCCATCGGCATCAATAGCGCCACCTACATTGGCTATGTCGTCACCGGCAGTGTGCTGGGATCCCTTGTAACGACCTTGACTGTGGTCTTGCCACCATTCATCCTCACGCTCATTGCCGCACATTATATCGACCGTCACCGTCAGAGCCCCTTCATCAAGGGTGCCTTCATGGGCTTGCGCCCCGTGGTGGTCGGCCTCATCGCCTCGGCGGCCTTGTTGCTGATGAACAGCGAGAACTTCGGCTACGAGACCAATGAGCGATTAATCACCATCGCCATCTGCATCGCCTCGTTCTGCATCGTCTATTTCACCCGCATCCACCCCATCCTGGTCATCATCCTTGCCGGCATCGCCGGCCTCCTCGTGTTTTAGGGAGAGTGTTTAATGCACGTTGCCCAGGATGATGTCGATGAGCAGGGTTAAGTCATCGATGTTCACACGGCCGTCACCATCGACATCGGCAGCTGCGGGATTGAATGAGGTTCTCTGCGCGTTATATGCACCCATCATATAATCTATCAACATTGTCACGTCGTCAATGTTAAGCACACCATTCCCATCAATGTCACCTCTAACAAACTCTTGGACTGCCTCAGGAGCTTCGCCCAAATAAACTGCGGTCACACCTTCCAGATCCAGATCGGCGATATTAAGCCAAGCCGTGTTGGCCAGCATGTAGGTATCCTCCTCTTGAGGGAAGAAACCCAATCGGCCATCGGCATCGATACCCAAGGCAAGATTGGTCGCAGTGGCTGGTGTGGCCTGACTTGGCAGATAGACGGCAGTAAGCGAAGCGTCATCCAATGAACCAAAGTTGACAAACTGGCTATAGTAGTTGCCCATCAGCAGGTCGTGGGTCAAGGGGAATGACTGGTTCCCTGCAATCTCACCAACTGGAATCAACTTGTTGCCAGCAGCATAGGGCGACGCACACTTGAGCAGCACGGGTGTTGCAGCGGGAACTGTTTCACCCTGGCCATAGACCTGTACAGGTGCGGCATAGTAAATGCCATCGGCATCGGACTTGACCTCAAGCACGGTGTAGGCCCCAATAACACCACCATCGACAGGCAGCTGCACGGGGAAGTCGCAGCACAGACTGGTCCAGTAGTAGCCATCGGCATCCTTGACTGCCTCACTGGCTGGCTTCACGCCGAAGTAAGATTCATCTATCGACTCCTCGTTAACCGGTTCAATCCACCAGCGTGACTGGGTATTGTCGCTATAGCCTGCCGTCAGTCCCAAGCCATAGTCCCTGAAATAGCACTTGAAGGGTTTTCCCTTGACCATGACTTCGGTAACAGCGACATAAGTATCCTTGCCACCCTCATTCTCGCGGGCTAGGCTCACGTCCATGTACAGATCGGTGAGTTCATAAGTACCAGCACCCTGGGCACACAGGCTCGTTTGCTCCAAGCCAGGGATGTAGATAATGGAACCGGGATCGGTAACCTGTGCCGAGTCACGCAGCATCACGATACAAGGCCAGAAGGCATCGGGAGAGGTTATCCACTCAAATGCGGTGCCCTTGATGGCGATATAGCTGTCGGTGTTTACGCTATGGACACGATAAAAGCCTGGAGCGCTGTATTGTGCATTGACAGCCAGTGACACCAGGAGACAAAAAATAATGGTCAATTTTTTCATATTGTCAAGGTTAAAACATGATTATCAACAGTATTAACGGCACATCTCGTGCTGTCCTGCGATATCGAACGCAATGATTACTTGAAGCAAAAACAGGTTATTAACATCGCAAGCAGCCGCAAAGTTATTGACAATCTTAGACTTCTGCAACATTTTTTATAAAGTTTTTTAATATTTACTGAAAACCTCCCATCTCTTGAGGGCGCTTATTCCTACTTTTCTTCGTATATTTGTAGCAAGTTTCGGTAAACGGTACCGCGCTATTGACAAATAAGTAACAGGCGATTGACTATGAATAGATTAGCACTGATTATTGCAATAATGATGGTGGCCATGGGCCACGACATGGCTCTAGCAGCCGGATGGATACGCATCAACCAGCTAGGCTATCTGCCACAGGCCACCAAGGTTGCCGTGCTCATGAGCCAGGACGAGATGCAAGTCACCGCGTTTGAACTGGTGGATGCCTTCACCGGCAAAACCGCCTTTCGTTCTACCGCCACCCGTGACATGGGGCCTTGGGGACAGATGAGGGCGACCTGCCGATTGGACTTCAGCGACTTCAATGATGAGGGAGCCTACCGCATTGTAGCAGCGGGCATCGAGTCGCCCGTGTTCCCTATCAACAACAGGGTGTGGGACGGAACAGCCGATTTTGTGCTCAACTACATGCGTCAGCAGCGGTGCGGCTACAACCCGTTCCAGCGCGATAGTTGCCACGTCAAGGATGCCTATGTGCGCTACCACCCTGATAAGGAGGGCCAGCGCATCGACGTGACAGGCGGCTGGCACGATGCTGCCGACCTGCTGCAGTACACTACCACGAGCGCCAACGCCATCTACCAGATGATGCTGGCATGGCAACAGTGCCCAGAGGCCTTCGGCGACCACTACCAGGCTAACGGGTTGGAGGGTGCCAATGGTATTCCCGACATCATTGACGAGATCTATTGGGGCCTCACGTGGCTCGACAAGATGAACCCCAGCAAGGGGGAACTTTATAACCAGATTGCCGATGACCGCGATCACATCGGCATGAAATTGCCCAAGGACGACCCGGCAGACTATGGCTGGGGACCCAACAACGGGCGACCCGTCTATTACATCGACGGCAAACCGCAACAGCGCGGCAAGTACATGAACGCCACGATGGGCGCAGCCAGCACGGCAGGCAAGTTTGCCAGCGACTTTGCGCTGGGGGCACAGGTGCTGGCACCGTACTATCCCGAGTTTGCCGCCAAGATTGGCGGCAAAGCGGCCGATGCCTACCAAGTGGGCATCGACAAGCCAGGCAACGCCCAGACGGTGAGTGTGGTCTC
This sequence comes from Muribaculaceae bacterium, assembly GCA_017453505.1. Taxonomy (GTDB): domain Bacteria; phylum Bacteroidota; class Bacteroidia; order Bacteroidales; family Muribaculaceae; genus Sodaliphilus. The sequence goes on along the minus strand of JAFTEU010000142.1, from coordinate 5,832 downwards.
GCCCTACATCTACGAGGAGGACAACTGGGTCGATGACATGGAGCTAGGAGCCATCGAGCTTTACCATGCCACCGGGGATGAGAAATACCTGACACAGGCGGTTGAATATGGCCGTCGCGAGCCCGTCACGCCCTGGATGGGAGCCGACAGTGCCCGCCACTACCAGTGGTACCCGTTCATGAACATGGGGCACGTGCGTGTTGCACAGGAGGCGGCCAGTAGCCCAAGGCTGCGAGCCGAGTTCATCCGCAACATCAAGGCGGGTATCGAACGTGTCAAGCAGCGTGCCGAGGAGACGGGCAACCCCTTCCTGTGGGGTGTACCGGGCATCTGGTGCAGCAACAACCTGACCACGGCATTGCTGACACAGTGCATCCTCTACCGCCAGCTGACGGGTGACCGCCAGTTCATCGAGATGGAGGCAGCCCTGCGCGACTGGTTGCTGGGCTGCAACCCATGGGGCACAAGCATGATTGTAGAGCTGCCACGTGGCGGCACCTATCCCCATGCACCTCACAGCAACTATGTGATGGAAGGAGTGGGAATGCCCACGGGCGGCCTGGTTGATGGTCCCGTCTATTCCACCATTTTCAACAGCCTCAAAGGCGTGACGCTGGCTCAGGACAAGTTTAACATCGAGGGTAACACCTACGACCTGTTCCAGCCTGGCGATGTCGTTTTCCACGACAACACCCACGACTACAGCACCAATGAGCCCACCATGGATGGCACCGCCTCGTTGACCTTCCCCTTCTCGTTCTATGAGATGGAAGGCAAGGGTGCGAGCGGCAACTTCTTGTGGGACGAGGGAGCCATCGTGCGTGGCGATGCCAGCAAGAAACAGATCACCCTGGTATTTACCGCCGATGACCGTGCCGACGGTGCCGAGCGCATCATCTCCACCCTCAAGAAGCAAGGCATCAAGGGTGCCTTCTTCTTCACGGGCCGTTTCTTTGACCTCTACCCTGACGTGGTAAAGCGGCTTATCGCCGACGGTCACTACGTGGGCAGCCACAGCTACGGACACCTGCTGTACTGTTCATGGGAGAAGCGCGACTCGCTACTCATCGGCAAGCAACAGTTCCGCGACGACATCATCAAGAGTTATGAGACACTGGCCCGATTTGGCATCACGCCGCAGCAGGCTCCGTGGATGATTCCGCCCTACGAGTGGCACAATGCCACGATTGCCGCCTGGGCACGCGAGATGGGCCTGCAACTGATCAACTTCTCACCCGGCACCGCCAGCAGCATGGACTACACCTATCCCGGCATCGAGGGCGGCAACAGCTACCGTGACAACAAGTGGCTGTGGGAGCGCATCATGCGCTGCGAGCGGGAAAAGACCCTCAACGGCCAGTTGCTGATGATCCACCTGGGCACCGACCCGCGCCGCACCGAGAAATTCTACGACCGACTCCCTGACCTCGTCAAGGCACTCAAGAAGAGAGGCTACTCCTTCGTTCCCCTCAACGAAATGCTGAAAAAATGATGAATCAACCACTCTTGAAACGGAATAACACGACACTATCGATCTGTAAGGCGATCGCCATTATACTGATGTGTGCCGGTCATGCCGAGGGGCCTTCCCTGCTGGTGACCTTCATCTACCTGTTCCACATGCCGGTGTTCTTCATCGCGGCAGGCTATTTCTTTGACAAGAAGTACCTCAATGACCCGTGGACCTTCTGCAAGAAGCGGTTCAAGGGATTGTACGTGCCGTTCGTGAAGTGGAGTCTGTTCTTCCTGGTGTTCCACAACCTGTTCTTCAAGATCGGGTTGATGAATGAACAATACGGCAACTGGACAGGCGGCGTGACCCATCCCTACGACTGGTATCAGTTCTGCCAGCGGCTGGTACACATCATCTTCTCAATGGGTGGCTATGACGAGTTCCTGGCGGGTGCTTTCTGGTTCTTCAGAGCGCTGCTATTGTCTAGCATCGTATTCCTCATCTTGTACCTGCTGCTGCACAACCGCCACCGGTGGCTCACTCACGGCACAGTTCCCGTCGTGATTGCCGTGCTGGCAGTCGGCTTCGCCTGGTTCAAGGTCGCCAACCACCTGCAGATTGTCACTGTCGTGCAAGGCGGCATCCGCGAGTGCTGGGGTGTACTGTTCTTCTCGCTGGGTGTGCTCTACCGCCGCCATGAGCACCGGATTCCACAACACTGGGCTCTGTCACTGCTCTACTTCGGCTTGCTACTGGGTGGTGCCTACCTGGGCTGGCAGGGCATGGCACTCAAGGTCGAGCTACGCACCGTCGCTACCCTCCCCTTCACGGGTGCCATCGGCTTCTTAATGGTACACCACATCGCGTCGTGGCTCGACCATCATGAGGGCATCGTGAAGCGCTTCCTGGTCTACTGCGGCAACAACACGCTCTACATCTACGTGTTCCACATCATTTCATTCAAACTGGTGTCGGCTCTCAAGATATGGTACTACGGCCTGGACTGGGGGCAGATCGGCTGCCACATGGTCATCCACGAGAACTCGACGACCGACCTCTTCTGGGTACTCTATACCATCGTGGGTACTGCCGTGCCTCTACTGGGCATCACCCTGTACCGTCGACTTAAACGGCAACCTCGCTAAACAGGATTGCAACATGCGCCACCAGTTCTTGCAAAACTCGACACTGTTTTCCTGATTGGTCTGGCGGACATGAGATCAAGTGCTACTTCGCTTGAGCAAAGCTTGATTCCATTTCTCGGATATTGTTTTGCGACAGCGTCATTGCGCCACTGTCGATTTGGCCTTAGTAGCCTTGCTGATGAAGTAACTGGCCGATAGTGCTGTGATGACACCCAGGATAACAATCACCTCCTGGATCATCACTTGGTTTGCCTTAGCCATATGATGCACACTGGTGAGATAGATAATACGGTCCACACCTAGCAGGATGTAAAAAATGGCAAATGCCGAAGTGAAGCCTATCACAACACGCCACAAAGTTCCCCACACACCATATCCAAACAATTGCTTATAAAGGAAAAAGACGATGCTCCCCCCCAATGCCAACGCGAGCCAGCCAATCGAGGTGACATCATAGAACATATTGAACAACAACAATATAGTAGAGCTAAACACCTGAATAAAGAAGCCCTGAGGCAGCGTGTGGGAAGAATGGCGTGGGGCAAAACGGTAGATGATGTGATTGGGAATAATCAGCGATGATAACAAGATCAACGACATCAAGTCGGGGTGAGTGTTCACCCAGTGAAACACTTTGTAGAGAAAAACCGAATGATTGGCGGGTATCTCATAACTGATCATGCCGTGGATAGCACCCGTCATGAAATCGACAATCACACCCAGCACAGCAATGAGTGCCAGCATCTTGACGGGCGGGAAACTCACCTGTCGCTTCCCACTGATGTAATCGCCGATGATGTAGCCTGGACGCAGGAACAACTGCAAGACCGTAAACGGCAACGAGCGGGAGTGCATGCCCCACACCTCGGCTATGCCCTTGCTCACGCTGCGCCACGTGATAGGCCCAAGGCCAGAGCGCTGCGAGCAATAGGGGCAAAAGTTACCCACAAAATCATGATCGCAATTACAGCAATGGTTGGTATCCTGGGAACTGAACTCATTATTAAACGGGTTCAACTGCCATTGCCTGAATCGTTGATATATTGTTTTTAAATCCACGGTAAGTATTAATCTGTCTCACGCTAAGCCTTAGCGCCGCTAAGAATCATTTCTTCTTACTTAGCGGCTCTACGACTTAGCGTGAGTCCAATCTTGAAGCGGTTATACCGCTCCGTGATCTTTAATAATCAATCATCATAGTCAACGTCGATGACCTGGAAATTGCGGTTGAACTCGATTTCCATGCCGTTGTTGAGCTTCACCTCATAGACGCTGCGATGACGCTCCAGCTTGATGACCGACTTGCCAGGGTAATTCTGGTTGAGGTAGGCGTTGATCTGCTCGGGGACAACGGCGGCGGGCACCTTGGTGCTATAGCACTCAATGTCCTTCCAGTTGCCTTTCTTGTCAAATTCCACCTTCTCGCCGCTCTCATAGCGGATGGTATAGTCATCCCAGTCGGCAGTCACTACCAGAGGCACCTTCTTGGCAAAGTGCTGCTTGAGGAACGTCTGGGCTGCCTGCGGCATCTGGTCGTAGGTAATCACGCGATCATCATCGTCGGCACTCATCGTCAGGCTCATGGTCATGACCATAGCCATCAACAGTAAAAATTTGATTCTTTTCATTTTTTAGTTATTTATTGGTTGTTATTATCTTTATCTTTTAATTGTTTAATCATCCACTTCCATCAGGGCTCCCTCATTGTTGAACTTGAGCTCCAGGCCGTTGGCGAGCTCTATCTCGTAGCCGTTGTGCTCCTTGTCAATCTTGAGGATCATCGCATCAGGGAAATTAGACTGCAAGTGAGACACAATCGGTGCAGGAATCAAAGCGGTTGGCACGGGAGATGCCATCGTGCACTGGATTTTGTCCCACATCTGGTCGGTGTCAAAGTCAATCTGGGTACCATCGGCGAGTACGATGTCATATTGCCATCCCGTCAACTCCAGATCCTTCTTGGCAAAAGTGATGTTCTGGCCAGGAAAGTTCTGCTGGACGAACGCAGCAATGTCGGCGGGCAACTCAGCCGGTGTCACGGGTTTGTCGCTGCAAGCCGTCATCAATAAAACCATGGCAAAAGTGCCTAACACAATAATTTTTTTCATTAACATTATGTTATTAAGATGATATAAATTGCTGCAAAATTACGCTTATTCTGTGATAGACACAAGAATTTCAAGAGAAAACCATTTTAATCCCAAAAAGTATTATACCTTTGTTCATGGTAATAATAATCATTTATAACCCAACAAGTCAGAAATGAAGAAGTTTAGCTTTAACGCATTTTCCATCAGCGCCATTTTGTTTATGTTCTGTTCCTGTAGCGGAAATAATGATGCCGCCCAGCAGCAAGTCGCAGTGCCTGTTGCCCAAGAGCAGCCCGTGCAAGCCGCTCCCGTCGATACTATGGTCCAGACCCAAGCCCAAGCTGCCGCGCCCCAAACAGCGCTGCCCGAAGCCATCACCGCCTTCATCAAGCAGCATTTCCCCAACGCAACCATAGTAGGTATCGAGCCCGACAACGAGCACGGAGGTCCGGAATATGACGTATATCTGAATGACGGTACCCAAATCGACTTTGATGTTAACGACCAGTGGGAAAAGGTGGAATCGATGAAGGGTGTTCCCGCATTCTTTATCCCGCAGGCAATTGCCACCTACGTCAAGAGCAACTACCAGAACATGACTATCACCAAGGTCAACAAGGAGCACCATGGCTACGAGATAGAACTCGCCAACGGCCTCGACCTGAACTTCGACAACTCAGGCCGCTTCCTGGGCATGGACGATTGATTCTTGCGGATCAGGCCACGCTAACTACTATAGACAACCCACTCGAAAAAGCACAAGCACAATGCTATGAAGTTCCTCTTTGAGGCACAATCCTTTTCCGTTTTGGGAGCAAGCTGCGAACCTCTCTGAAGTGTTGGCTTCGCCTTCCTCTTTCGCGATTCGGCAAAGATTGAACTTGTTCAACTTTGCACTCACTGCTCCATCGGTTGCATGGTTTTACCTCATTGAACACACCGACGGGACGGTGGGGGCGCTTTTCAAGCCAAAGGCTTGAACTACAGGGACAAGACGATTCCTTTTTAGCAAGCCGGTGGCTTGCAATACATCGACGGGACGGTGGGGTGATGGGGCTTGTTGTGGGTGGGGCGGAAGTGTTAATGAAGTGTTAACGAGGACGTATTTGTCGCTGTCTGCGCTTTCTTTCTTGATGAGATTCAG
>JAFTEU010000141.1 GCA_017453505.1 Muribaculaceae bacterium | reverse complement strand
TTTGTTTTAATTGTTTGTGATCGAGTTATTTTTCTTTGTTTACAAAGATACAAACAAAAGCTAAATGCCCACTCTTTTTGAAAACAAGAATAGTCAACAAGCCCTATGTTTGACTTTGACGGTGCAAACATAGGGCTTGTTGTTAATTCATTATTCCTTGTGGAAGGTGTCGCTGAAGAGGGTGCGGTTCATGATGGAGCGGCCCAGGGTCAGCTCGTCGGTGTACTCGATCTCGTTGCCCACGCTCACGCCGCGGGCCAGGATGGTAATTTTGACATCGGGGTAAGGTGCCAAGCGGCGGAAGATGTAGAAGTTGGTGGTGTCGCCCTCCATCGTGGCGCTCAGGGCCAGGATGACCTCTTTGACTCCACCAGCCTTGACACGCTCTTCCAGGCTATCGACCTCGATGTCGGTGGGGCCGATGCCGTCCATGGGCGAAATGAGGCCACCCAGCACATGGTACAGCCCGTGGTGCTGGTGGGTGTTCTCGATGCTCATCACGTCCTTGACGTTCTCGACAACACAGATGGTGCTTGCGTCACGCGAAGGGTTGCCGCAGATGGGGCACACCTCGGTCTCGCTGATGTTGTGACACACCTTGCAGTAGCGTATCTCGCGGCGCATCTTGATGATGGCCTCGCCAAAGGAGACAGCCTCCTGCTCGTCCTGCTTCAACAAATGCAGCACGAGGCGGAGCGCTGTCTTGCGCCCGATGCCCGGCAACTTGGCAAACTCACTCACCGCCGACTCCAACAATCTGGAAGCAAATTCCTGTTCCATTATGCTAATATCGAATTATCTTGAATAACAATGAAATTGACAAAAAAGGAATCGATAGTCACTTATTAGCCTTGAACATCTCTATTTCAGCATCAAACGCCTCAAGGATGGATGCCAGATCAGGATTACTGCGCTGGACAATCATGGCTAAATAGTTAGCCACATTTAGCATTACTGCAAAATATCACTCGTAAGTCGTTTCACTTTCACTAGCCAGCATTTCCTGTTCCAGTGCGGCTAACTTCTTGTCCACATTCTCTTCCCACTGGCGTTTCCTTTCTTTGGCCTTGCGCAGTGCAGAAATAGCTTCTTCACGTGAATCAAATGAAAATAATCGTTTCATTGTTTAATATATTTGTTTGTGTCTGCAAAGATAACATCAATTCATGACATCAGCAAGAAAACGAAGAAATCATTAAGAGCAAATAGGCAGCTAGCGAACATCTGTGCTTGATGTCCATAGCGGCATTTTGTCAGGAAATGGGGCCGATTTCACAATATTTAATCTTTATATGTTGCATTTTGCTTGTGGCTGTTGGCAGAAATGAGTACCTTTGCGCTGGTAAAATTTCATAAGTTATTACAAAGATTAAAAACATAACAACATGGCATTAACTAATGACAAATTGGTCATCGTCGGCGCTGCCGGCATGATCGGCTCTAACATGGTTCAGACCGCCCTCACTATGGGCTTGACCACCAACATCTGCTTGTATGACGTATTCTCGCCCGAGGGCGTAGCCGAGGAAATGCGCCAGAGCGGTTTCAATGACGTGAATATCACCGCCACCACCGATGCAAAGGAAGCATTCACCGATGCTAAATATATCATTTCCAGCGGTGGCGCTCCCCGCAAGGCTGGCATGACCCGCGAGGACCTGCTCAAGGGCAACTGTGAGATCGCCGAGGGCCTGGGCAAGGACATCAAGACCTACTGCCCCGACGTGAAGCACGTCATCATCATCTTCAACCCCGCCGACCTGACGGGTCTGGTAACTCTGCTGTATAGTGGCTTGAAGCCCAACCAGGTAACCACCCTGGCCGCTCTCGACACCACCCGCCTGCAGAGCGCCCTGGCCAAGAAGTTCAACGTGATGCGTAGCGAGATCACCGGCTGTGCTACCTATGGTGGACATGGTGAGCAGATGGCAGTGTTCGGCAGCCACGTCGAGATCGCTGGCCGCAAGCTGACCGACATCATCGGCACCGACGAGTTCCCCGCCGAGGAGTGGGAGCAGATGAAGACCGACGTCACCAAGGGTGGTGCCAAGATCATCGAACTGCGCGGCCGCAGCTCCTTCCAGAGCCCCGCTCAGATGTCGGTAGAGATGATCCGTTCGGTCATGGGCGGTGAGAAGTTCCGCTTCCCCGTTGGTACCTACGTTAGCAACGACAAGTACAACCACATCATGATGGCCATGGACACCGTCCTCGACGAGAACGGTGCTACCTACAAGGTGCCCCAGGGTACCCCCGAGGAGAACGCCAAGCTCGATGCCAGCTACGAGCACCTGTGCAAGATGCGCGACGAGCTGGTTGAGCTGAACATCGTTCCTCCCATCAGCGAGTGGAACAAGATCAATCCCAACCTGTAATATGGAATTTGATGCTCGTCATGAGTAAAAAGATTAAAAAGGAATAAAAATGATCGGATTGGGGTGCTCGTGATGAGTACCTCAATCTTTTTCATCGTGGACGGGGTGGCTCGATGCTCACGTGGCTCCCCAAGAACCACTTCCAAAGACCTGCATGTAGAATAAAATTGATCATTTTTTTGGGTATGTGAAAACTTTAGAGTAATTTTGCATTGCTTTTCGAGAGAAGTGGCTAACATGGGCAGTTAGCTCAGTTGGTTCAGAGCATCTGCCTTACAAGCAGAGGGTCGGGGGTTCGAATCCCTCACTGCCCACAATATTTTTATTTGAAGACGATTGTGTTTTATTGGAAACGGCCGAGAGGCCACTAATATATCTATCATTTTTACAGCTTTTCAAAACAAACTCTAACCAGTAATTTATAGTACGATGGACGAGAATTTGAAGAAACCGAAAAGGCCTAGAATCGGTGAAAGTAATGCCAATCTTGATGAAAATTTAGAGAATGGCCGTTATGAAAAAGTGGAGTATAGTGCTCGTGAGTCCCATCAGGGAGAAGAGTCGGCTACTACCGAGGGTTACCAGCAGCAAGAGGGTTATCAGCCCCGTCAGGGTGGATATCATCGTCAGGGCGGCTATCAAGCACGTCAAGGTGGTTATCAGCCTCGCCAGGGTGGCTATCAGCCCCGTTACCAGCAACGCCAGGGAGGTTATCAACAGCGCCAGCAGGGTGGTTATCAGCCCCGCTACCAGCAGCGTTATCAGCAACCTCAGGCTGCCGGCGAACCCCAGGAGACCAATGCCGAGGGCAACAACATGAATCCCGAACAGCAGGGCGGCTATCAGCCCCGTCAGCAGGGTGGTTACCAGCAGCGTCAAGGCGGCTACCAGCAGCGTCAAGGTGGTTACCAGCAGCGCCAGGGCGGCTACCAGCAGCGTCAGGGTGGTTACCAGCAGCGCCAGGGCGGCTACCAGCAGCGTCAGGGTGGTTACCAGCAGCGCCAGGGTGGTTACCAGCAGCGCCAGCAGGGTGGCTACCAGCAGCGCCAGGGTGGTTACCAGCAGCGTCAGGGCGGCTATCAGCAGCGTCCCGGTGGTTTCCAGCAACGCCCCAAGCGTCAGGGTCCCAAGCCCCAGATGCGCTTCACTCCCAAACCCCAACGCATCATCTATGAGGAGCCCGCAATCGATCCCAACATGGAGATCCGCTTGAACAAGTTCATGGCCAACGCCGGCATCTGCTCGCGTCGTGTGGCTGATGAATACATCCAGAAGGGCCTCGTCAAAGTTAACGGCAATGTAGTGACCGAACTCGGTCTGAAGATCACTCCCAAGGACATCGTTGAATATAACGGCGAGGTTGTGACCACCGAGAAGAAGTGCTACGTGCTGCTCAATAAACCCAAAGACTGCGTGACTACTAGCGACGATCCCAACGGCCGCAAGACCGTTATGGACCTCGTGAAGGGCGCCTGCGAGGAGCGCATCTATCCCGTCGGCCGTCTCGACCGCAACACCACGGGCGTGCTCCTGCTCACCAACGACGGTGACCTGGCTGCCAAGCTCGCTCATCCGCAGTATGTCAAGAAGAAAATCTATCAGGTGTGGACCGACAAGCCCATCAGTGAGGAGGACATGCAGCACATCGCCGATGGCGTTGAGCTCGACGACGGTCCCATTCACGCCGATGCCGTGAGCTACGTCTCACCGACCGACCGCAAGCAGGCCGGCATCGAGATCCACTCGGGCCGCAATCGCGTCGTGCGCCGCATTTTTGAATCGCTGGGCTATCATGTGGTGAAGCTCGACCGCGTTTACTTCGCCGGCCTCACCAAGAAGAACCTGCCCCGCGGCCGCTGGCGCTACCTCACCCAGGAAGAGGTTAACTTCTTGAAGCAGAATTCATTTGAATAAACAACCGATGATCATTCTTGACCCGGCCCGAGTGTCGGGTCAAGGTGATTTAAAACAATAAGGAATTACACAACTATCACAATGGCTTTGAAACGCACTAAAATCGTTGATATCTTTGATCCCGCACTGGTGGGTCAGCAGGTATGTGTCAAGGGCTGGGTACGCAGCCGCCGCGGTAACAAGTTTGTTCAATTTATCGCCTTGAACGATGGCTCCACCATCAACAACCTGCAGATTGTCATTGACCTCGAGAAGTTCACTGAGGAGGAGTTGCGCCCCATCACCACAGGTGCCAGCCTGCATGTCGAGGGTCAGCTCGTCCAGTCTCAGGGCAAGGGTCAGACCGTCGAGGTCCAAGCGCAGACCATTGAAGTCTATGGCACGGCCGACCCCGAGGAATATCCCTTGCAGAAGAAAGGCCACACGCTGGAGTTCCTGCGCTCGAAGGCTCACCTGCGCATGCGCACCAACACCTTCGGTGCCGTCTTCCGCATCCGTCACCATCTGGCATTTGCCATCCACAAGTTCTTTAACGATAAGGGCTTTTTCTACTTGAACACGCCGCTCATCACAGCCAGTGACTGTGAGGGTGCAGGTGACATGTTCCAGGTGACCACGCTCGACTTGGGTGACCTGCCCAAGACTGAGGACGGCAAGACGGACTACACGAAGGACTTCTTCGGCAAATCCACCAGCTTGACCGTGTCTGGTCAGCTTGAGGGTGAGCTCGGTGCCACCGCACTGGGTGCCATCTACACGTTTGGACCCACCTTCCGCGCCGAGAACAGCAACACGCCGCGACATCTGGCCGAGTTCTGGATGATTGAGCCCGAGATGGCATTCTATGACATCACCGACAACATGGACCTGGCCGAGGAGTTCATCAAGTTCTGTGTGAACTATGCGCTGGAGCACTGCCAGGAGGACATTGAGTTCCTGAATAAGATGTATGACAACACGCTGATCGAGCGCCTGCACAGTGTGCTCAAGGAGCCGTTCGTGCGCCTGACCTACACCGAGGGTATCGAGATCCTCAAGCAGGCCAAGAAGAAGTTTGAGTTCCCCGTGGATTGGGGTGTGGATCTGCAGAGCGAGCATGAGCGCTACCTCGTTGAGGAGCACTTCAAGCGCCCTGTCATCCTCACCGATTATCCGCGCGAGATCAAGGCCTTCTACATGAAGCAGAACGAGGACGGCAAGACCGTTCGTGCCATGGACGTGCTGTTCCCCATGATTGGTGAGATCATCGGCGGCAGTGAGCGTGAGGCAGACTACGACAAGCTCATGAGCGAGATCGAGCGCCGCGGTATCCCCATGAAGGACATGTGGTGGTATCTCGACACCCGCAAGTTCGGTACCGTGCCTCACAGCGGCTTCGGTCTGGGCTTCGAGCGCCTGATCCTGTTTGTGACCGGTATGGCCAACATCCGTGACGTCATCCCGTTCCCCCGCACGCCCAACAATGCCGAGTTCTAATCCGCTCGACATTAAAGTGATATATCCAGCCGCGATAGCTCATGTGCTTCGCGGCTGGATTTTTTAGGTACTCCCATTCAGTGATCTAACAGCCGAACTGTCAACCCGGTTTAGGCGAATGATAAAATCAGTGTAAACCAACTTAGTTAATCGCTCTCAAATCTGTCAAGTATTCTTAGGGAAAGACAATCGAATGATAGAAATATTATACCTTTTCTATTTTCCACTGCCGTGATTTTGACACACGTTTGAACTACCTTTGCGGTGCAATCGCAAAGGTGGATTTGTTCATCATCTATAGATAATGGTGTCATTTTCAAGAAAAATGATTAACTTTGCCATTCAAAATGATTAATCAATGAGTGCCACTAACAAATTACCATACGACAAAACAAATCCAATCAGCATCTTTGATTATAGCAAAGGGCTGATAGGAAGGACACTGCGTGATTTTTTGCAGAAGGGCTACACACCTAAAAAAGGTAAGGGTGGCTTAGGGCAAATGGTTGAAAATATTTATTTTCTACTAGAGACCAATTCCATTCCCGACGCTGACTTTTCACAGGCTGGTTTGGAACTAAAATGCACTCCGTTAAAGAAAAGTAGTAACAATGAATATTTAATCAAAGAGCGCCTTGTTTGCAATATGATTAACTATTGCGAAGATGTAGATATCGACTTTGACCATTCTCATTTCTACTTAAAATGCAGGTTGATGCTCCTTCTTTTCTATTTACATCAATCTGGAATAGGCAATCTTGATTTAAACTTCATCTTTTCTGTCCTTTGGAAATTGCCCGAGAAGGATTTATTGATTATTCGTCACGATTATGATGTGATAATCAACAAAATCAAGAACGGTGAGGCTCATTTACTATCAGAAGGCGACACGTTATATTTAGGTGCATGTCGAAAGGGACAAAAAGGAGATAGCTTGATGAAGCAGCCGTATTCAGAACAAGGAGCACCCCGCAGGGCTTTTAGTTTGAAAATGGCGTACATGAGGACTATCCTCAATTTTGTACAGAAATGTGGTCAATCGGCTGTTTCAAATGTCAGAATTGCCGCAGACCAGCTAGTCCAAAAAGAAGCGTTAAAGAGCAGTAGCTTTGAAGATATTATTCTAGGCAGATTCAAACCATTTATCCTCAAATCTTTTGAGAAAATTGCAAGTGTCTTGAACATAAATCTATGCAATAATCCCAAAAATAAATTTGCAATTGTCGCTAATGCCATTGCCTCATCGGGTTACTGTTCAAATGTTAATCGTTCAGAGGAATTCTTGAAAGCGGGATTAACGATGAAAACCATACGTGTTCAAGCAAATGGCATCATAAAAGAGGCGATGTCATTTGAAAACATTGACTATATTGAGGTCGCTGAATGTGAGGAATGGTATGATTCAAGGCTTTATGAATTATTTTCGAGCCGCTTCATGTTTGTAATCTACAAAGAGCAACATCGAGGTGAAAACGATTATGTTCTTGATGATGTATTCTTCTGGACAATGCCACAACAGGATTTAGAGTGGGCCGAGACTTATTGGAAACACATCAAAGATTGTGTTGAGGCAGGAAATATATCAGAACTATATTGGTGGAAAGGTTCTGACAAGAAAAAATTCCATGTGCGACCCAAAGCGCAAAAAGCGTCGGATTTAGCACCAACTGTCGATGGGCGTGGAGCTAAAAAATATTGCTATTGGTTCAACAATGACTATGTAAGAGAGATTGTTGAGCAACATAAAAAAGAAAGTGAATGAAAACGAATAATATTATCAGGGTGGTTGAACTATTTGCTGGTGTGGGTGGATTTCGCATCGGCCTTGAAGGTGCGTCAGATGCCTATGAGACAATTTGGAATAACCAGTGGGAACCATCAACAAAGCACCAAGATGCGTCATTGGTATATCAAGCCAGATTCGGCAGCAAAGGCCACTCAAATAAAGATATCAACGCTGTCCCAACTACTGATATTCCAGACCACGACCTATTGGGTGGTTGTTTTCCCTGCCAAGACTATTCCGTGGCTGCGACTTTAAGCAAATCAGGTGGTATAGAGGGAAAAAAAGGCGTGCTTTGGTGGCAGATTTATCGAATTCTTCTCGAGAAAGGTGATAAGCGTCCAAACTATATTTTTTTAGAGAATGTTGATCGCCTGATTAATTCTCCTGCTACACAGCGAGGGCGTGATTTTGCTATTATTCTCGCTTCACTGGCCGACTTGGGCTATATTGTGGAATGGCGCATTATTAATGCAGCAGATTATGGTATGCCCCAACGTCGAAGGAGAACATATATAGTTGGTTACCAAAAGAATTCAGTAGTTGCTAAGCAAATAGATGATGCTGATAATTGGCTTTTATATGATGGTGTGATGTCAAAGGCATTCCCATTTGTAAAGAAAGAAGCAACTGATTCTAGGTTTGTCATTAATGGCACTATTCAAGAAGTTTCAGCCGGCTTTAATAAAGGGAAGAGCACTAGTCCATTTGGTAATGCTGGCATCATGGTTGACCGCAAGGTGATTTCAGTTGATGCAGAAGCCGTTTACGATGGTACTCGTCAGACGCTAGGCAGCAACATTGTGGATGAGGATTTTATTCCTGAGGATTATTTCATTTCTGATTCCGAATTGCCAAAATGGCAATATGAGAAAGGGGCAAAAAAGATTAACCGTGTCTCAAAAGAAGGTTATGAATACGTTTTTTCTGAAGGTGGCATGGCTTTCCCGGACCCATTGGATAAGCCCTCTCGCACAATGATTACAGGTGAAGGTGGTAGTGCTCCATCCCGATTCAAACATGTCGTCCAAACGAAATCAGGACGTTATCGTCGCTTGATACCAATAGAACTCGAGAGACTAAATATGTTCCCGGATAATCACACCTATCATCCCGAGGTCACAGATGGACGACGTGCATTCCTTATGGGAAATGCCCTTGTATGCGGTATTGTAGAGCAGATTGGCAAGAGTCTTTATCGTTTTATTTATGGAGAAGAGCCAATCTCATCAAGACCTATTCACCTCAAACGTAATGCTAGACCAATGCTTGATTTTGGCTTATTCTCTGACATTAAAGAAGTTCGCATCAATAAGCCCAAAAAGGTTTATACCCTTGACAAAACGAAACACCTGCTTATCGGTTTTGTCAAAGAAGATAATCAAGATTATTTCTTGAATCCAGAGCCAACAAAGATATACTATACAGGTAAGACCATGACATTCCCTTCAACGATAGCATTGAATAAACTGTATTATTTTATGCCGTACATAAAAAGAAAGGGAGTGCGTGATTTATACCTTATTAGAATTGCACGAGTTGGCAATAAGGCAGAAATACACCCTGAGAGCAAAGACAAGGATTCAAGGCTCGTTTTTGAATTGGAGTACCTGGAGAGTCTGCCCGAATATGTGCCTGTTAATTTGAATGTAAAATACACATATAAAGATACTATTCTAGGGAGCATCTATAAATGATTGTCGGAAGTTTATGAATGTGTGTCCGAAGATGTCCTTCTGCGTGATATCAAGTTGTCAATAAGCCAGAGGATCAAGCAAAACCGTAACTCCTTTCCGCAATTCAAGGGTTGGGGAAATGTCTTGATTGATAATTAACATCAGTTATATTGCTGGTGCAAGAAAATTGCACTCCGTGGCTGTTCCTTTGCACTGTCAAACGATAATTAGTAACCAATATAAATATAGAACAACCATGACAGAGCAAATTTTGAAACAAGAAGTGATGATCGACGGGCAGCAGGTATTGAGCATTGCCACGCCCGACATCGTGGCCAATCACGTTAGTGAGGTGGCACCCCACACGCCCCGCGCCACTGTGGAGGTGGATCCGATGAAGCTGCAAGTGATGCAGAATGCCGTTGCCAAGATTGAGAAAGCCTTTGGCACCTGTGCGATCATGCGCATGAATGATGAGAGTATCGAGGATGTGGATGTGATTCCGACAGGTTCCATCGGGTTGGATCGGGCGCTGGGAGTAGGCGGCTACCCGCGCGGACGCATCATCGAGATCTATGGCCCCGAGGCGTCGGGCAAGACAACGCTGGCGCTGCACGCCATCGCCCAGGCGCAGCAGATGGGTGGCATCGCTGCCTATATCGATGCCGAGCATGCCTTTGACCGCTCCTACGCCGAGGCCGTCGGCGTGAACACGCGCAACCTGTGGATTTCGCAGCCCGACAACGGCGAGCAGGCGCTGGAAATCGCCGACCAACTCATCCGCTCGGCAGCCATCGATGTCATCGTGATCGACAGCGTTGCCGCCCTCACCCCTAAGGCCGAAATCGAGGGCGAGATGGGCGAGAGCAAGATGGGCCTGCAAGCCCGGTTGATGAGCCAAGCCCTGAGGAAATTGACCGCCACCATTGCCAAGACGCGCACCTGCTGCATCTTCATCAACCAGCTGCGCGAGAAGCTGGGCGTGATGTTCGGTAACCCCGAAACCACCACCGGTGGCAACGCCCTCAAGTTCTACAGCAGCGTGCGCCTCGACATTCGCCGCCTGGCTCACATCAAGGAGGGTGACCGCGTCCTGGGGGCGCAGACACGCGTCAAGGTGGTGAAGAACAAGGTGGCACCACCCTTCCGCAAGGCCGAGTTTGATGTCATCTATGGCACGGGCATCAGCCGCGAGGGCGAGATTCTCGACATGGGTGTCGAGGCGGGTATCATCAAGAAGAGCGGCGCGTGGTTCAGCTGGCAGGACGGCCGCCTGGGCCAGGGTCGTGAAGCCGCCAAGCAGTTCCTCATCGACAATCCCGACACCGCCGATGCCATCGCCGCCCTGCTCGCCCCATAAACCGTGAACCCAATACCATGAAAAGCACTTAGCCCTATGTTTGACTTTGACGGTGCAAACATAGGGCTTGTCGGTCGTTGATAATGCCGTGGTTGTCTGGCACTTCAAGTGTGGCGGGTGAGGCGGGCCAGGTAGTCGTAGTGGTCGCCCACGAGGACGATGTCCATGTCATAGCCGTGTCTGGCCGCCTGCTGGCGCAGGGTGTCGGTGTCGATAAACAGCCAGGGGAATGGTTCGCCCTTTATTGATTTGTACTGCATCTGGTAGGTCATCTCGCCGTAGTAACCCTCGACTCCGGTCAGGTCGATGAAGCCGTCCTCGTCCTCATAGAGGTAGCACAGGTCGCTGGAGTCACACAGCACTTGCCCTCCTGGTGCCAATAGCCTGTCCACCTGATCGAAGAACGCATCCATGCGCGAGAGCGTGCCCACGATGCCGATGCCGTTCATCAACATGAGGATGGTGTCATATTGCCCGCCGAGCGTGAAGAAGTCCTGCTGGCGTGCATCCTTGACACCGCGCTCTCGCATCGTGGCGACGCTGAGCGGTGAGATGTCGATGGCCGTCACCTGCTTGCCCATCTGCTGCAGGGCAAGCGAGTGGCAGCCTGCACCCGCACCCACGTCCAGGATGGTGCCACGCGCTTCCTTGAGCGCCTGCTGCTCGATGGACGGCATGTCGCTTGTCGAGCGGAAGAGGTCCTTGACAGGAATCTCGTCCTCCTCGAGCATGGGCGAGAGGACGCGCAGCCGTGCCGCTTTTCCATGCTTGAGGTAGTCGGCGATGGCTTGACCCATCGGGTCGTTATCGGCTGTCATCATTGCTCAGCGGATGAAGTGGGTGGGCTGCCAGTCTTCCATCTCGGGCACGGGAGCGCCAGCGGCCTTAAACTGCTTGATCATCCATGCCATGTTACGGGCCATGGTTCGCATCGTCTGCATGCCCTCGGCATCCTGGCTGGCCTCGCCCTGTTCACGACCGTAGGCGATGTTCCAGTACTGGGATGTGGCCAGCGGCATGTTGACCATCTGGAAGGGCATCTGCAAGGTCTGGAATGCCGATGTGGCACCGCCACGGCGGCAGATGGCCACGGCGGCAGCCGGCTTGCCTGCCACCTGAGCGCCCGCAAAGAGCATGCGGTGGATCAGGTTGAGGACGTTGCCCGTGGGTGTGCCGTAATAGACGGGAGATCCCACGATGAGTCCGTCGGCGGCATTCATCTTGTCAATGACCTCGTTGCACAGGTCGTCGTTAAAAACACAGTGGCCCAGTCCCCTGGTGGCGCAGGTGCCGCAAGCGATGCAGCCGCGCACGGGTTTGGTGCCGATCCACACGATTTCGGTCTCGATGCCCTCGGCATTCAGGGCCAGGGCAGCCTCGTTGAGGGCGGTGTAGGTGTTGCCACGCTCGTGGGGCGAGCCGTTGATCAATAATACCTTGCTCATGATTTATGATGTATTGGTTTTAGGTTTCTTGTTGATTCGTTTTATGCCTTGACCATGTGATAGCCCATGGCCTTGAGCTGCATCGCCATGCCCATCTGGTACATGCACTGCAAGCCGGCGACATAGGCCTTGAACGCCTCGACCGTGCCAGGCTCGATGTCAAGGCGGAAGATGGCCCGTTTGGTGCGCTCGGCGCAGTCGCCCACGAGGTTCTGCAATGCCTCGGCGGCATCGCCGTGCAGGTCGAGCACCTCATCGAGGATATACTCGTCCAGATTGTCAAAGCCGCGCTTGTCGCGCAGGGGTGTATAGAGGTCATCGACCAGGGCATATTTCTCCCAATCCAGGTCCCAGAACTTGGCGATTGCCATGCCGATGAACATCATCCAGCCCAGTGAGGCGACAGGGTAGTCGGCAAACTCGCGGATGCCGTCAGGCAGGTAGGCCTCGGCAACAGGCGGCCACTTGGCCTCGACATCGGGGCACTGGGGCAGATGTTCGTCCACGGCATCGTGGCCGATGAGGAAGCGATGCAGGTCGGCAAGCATCGTGGTAGCAAAATCTTCCATTTTTTTGATGATATTTTTTTCGATGTGATTTAGGGAGCAAAGGTACTGAAAAACCGTGTCTTTCACAAGGATCGCGCGGTGATTTTTCAGGCGGGCCGTGCTTTTTGACATGGTGGAGGGGTAGGGCGGCGTTGTAACTTTGCAGCGTCAACAATGACACAACACAGTTAAAAACAATATACCATGAAGACACCAACAACCAATGAACAACACACGAGCGTGCTGCATGCCGCCTATCTGGCCTGGATGAATGCTGCTCGACTGCGCCAGGACCGATTGAGGAACAAGCGGTTCACCTATGGCGACCAGTGGGGCGACCTGGTGAGAGATCAGCAGGGCTGCATGATGACCGAAGGGGAGTTCCTGGCCAGTCAAGGTTGCCAGAACATCACCAATAACCTCATCCGCCAGCTGGTCAAGACGATAATCGGCCGCTTCCGCTCCCAGTACATTAAGGGCGGTGATAGCCAGCAGTCCGAAGCGATGGCCCGTGCCAGCCGTGACAATGAGCTGGACGAACTTGACAGCCGTGCCCTGGAGGAATTCCTCATTTCGGGCTGTTGCATCCAGCGCGTGGACACCTGTCATAAGCCGGGAGGCAACGAACATGTACGCGTTGATAATGTCAATATCAACCGCCTGTTTGTGGGTGCGATGAACGACACGAGGGCCTGGGACTGTGAACTCATCGGCCAGCTGCACGACCTGAACATTGCCCAGCTGCTGCGCCGCGTGGCAGGCGGCAACCAGCGCAAGGCCGCATGGGTGCGCCGGCTGTATACCGACGGTGCCGACTCCCGTCTGGCCGACTTCACGACCCGCCTTGGTGCTGACTCACAGCTGGGAACCGACTTCTGGCGCGCTGCCGACGGACGTTGCCGTGCCATCGAGGTATGGACGCTGGAGTGCCGCGAGGTGATCGTCTGCCACAACCGCCGTGAGGGCACCTTGACCATCGAGCCCGTCAGTGCCGCTCACCGCTTGAAAAACCGCCCGGATGTCACCATGCGCTGGGACATCGCCACCGTGTGGCACTGCCGCTGGTTCAGTCCCATGGGCGACCTGCTGACGGAGTATGACTCGCCTTGGGCACATGGCAGCCATCCGTTTGTCATCAAGCTATATCCGCTCACCGACGGCGAAGTGCATGCCGTAGTCGAGGACATCATCGACACGCAGAAGCATGTCAACCGCATGATCTCGCTCCTGGATCAGGTGATGCGTTCCAGCGCCAAGGGTGTACTCCTTTTCCCTGAGACGGCATTGCCCGACGGCTGGACTTGGGAGGATGCCCGCCGCTGCTGGTCGAGCGCCAACGGCCTGTTGCCCTACAACCCGCGTTACAACGATGTCAAGCCCGAGCAGATCACGGCCAACGGCACCAACATCGGTGCCTATCAGATGATTGAGCTGCAGATGAAGCTGTTTGAAGAGATCAGCGGTGTGAGCGGGGCCTTACAAGGCAGGGATCCGGCAGTGGACAGCGCCAATGCCTACCAGTTGCAGAGCGAGAATGCCAATATCGCCTTGAGCGATGTGTACGACACGTTCCAGGCCTTCCGCCGTCAGCGTGACAGGAAAATGGAATGCCTAATGAACCAATAATTTATTGTATCACTATTTAAAAACTATCTACCATGAAGAATGAAGAGAAGATTGAACTGGAAGCCCGCGGGAATGAGCCGGTGACACCACCGCCTTTTCGCCAGAGTGAAGAACATGCCGCAGAGCAGGAGCCGCCCGCCTCCCCGTCGCTGGCCGAGCGCATCGCCGCCATGGGCATGGACGAGCCGATGACCCAACGCCTCGTCCGGCTGACAGAGGGCCTTGACAGCGCTGCCGCTACCGATGAGCTGCTCTCTACCATCGCCCGGGGCATCGCTCACGACGATGACGTGAAGAATGCCGACGCGGCAGGCTACCTGCGAGGCCGCAACGAGAAAATCGAGGCCGTCTTGCATCCTCAAGCCGATGATGAACAGCCGGAGGCTACTCCCGTCTTTCCACGCTACTGCCGCCGCAGTGTGTGGGACTAATCAAGAATCAACTTATTATTTTTTTATTCACCATTAATTCTGTTTTAATACCATGAACATTATCAAAATCCGCAAGGCCCTGCGCTGGATGCAGAGCCACAAGAAGTTAATCATCTTTGTGATCACGATGATCCTCATCGCAATCCTGGCCTCGTGCATCACGGGTGCCCATGAGGGGATGACCATGGCCGTGGGAATGCTCATCGCTGGTGTCGAGGATGGCAAGCACGTCGTTGATGGCCCGCTCACTACCGACCTCACGCGACAGGGATCGCCTGACCTGTTGCTCAACGAGATTGACCAGCAGATCGTGAAAATCCGCCCCATGTCAACACCCATTGACCAGATTTCGCGCTATGCGGGCAGCAAGCACAGTGGCAGCATGGTAGTCGATTTTTATAGCGTGGACACCAAGCCCACCGCAGCTGAGCTCGCTGAGGATGTCCCCGCTACCGGACCCACTGACAGCGGCGAGCCTCCTGTGGTCGTCATCAGCACCACCAAAAACGAGATCTTTGATCCCACCGACACGATTCTCGTCCAGAACACTCCGGGCTATGCTCCTGATGGCCAGAGTGAGACGAGCCAGGATCTGATGCTCTATGTCGTGAGCCGTGATGCCAAAGGAGTCACTGTGATGGCAGTCAACGGCCCCACGATGGCAGGTGTGCCCAACTGTGTTCCCGCCATCACGGTTGGAACCTCGCTGGTGCGCATGGGACGAGCCGCCAGTGAGTTGGACGTGCAGTCACCGCAGTTCGAGGCTTTGCCCAAGAAGAACCGCAACCTCTGCCAGATCTTCAAGGGAATTTGACATGATATAGTTGAAAACATCTCAACTACTTTTTATGAAAGTTCATCAAGATGCAGGTGGAGCAGTCAACGCTGCAGCGCCTGGCCAACAAGGAAACCGGCTGGACCATGAGCGACCAGGAGGAGGCCGCCGTCTATGACATGCGTCTGGGCATGGAGAAGTCGTTCCTGTTCGGTGTCGCCCGTCAGATGTGGGACAACAGCAAGAAGGAGTATGTCTATTTCACTGGAGGCATCTGGAATCAGGCAGGCAAGGACTTCTACATCGAGTCGCCGACCGAATTCAACGCTTCCAAGATGGTGGACATGATGCATGATGCCTTCACTGGCAATGCCGGCAGCAAGCGCAAGATCCTCATCGGCGGTAGCGGCCTGATCAGCTGCATCAGCAAGCTCGACTACACCCGCGTCATCACTGCCGGTCAGCATGTCAGCCGATGGGGTATAGATTTCACCGAGTTGAGGTCGAAGTTCGGTTGCCTGTATGTGATGCTCAGCGAGGTCTTTGACGAGGTGGGCATGGAGAACAGTGGCATCATCATCGACCCCGAGTATATCCAGAAGTATACCCACATCCCCTTCAGCACCGAGCAGCTCAACCTCAAGAAGAGCGGTGTCCGCAATGTGGATGCCCTGGTCATGACCGAGGCTTCGTGCCTGGTGCTCCGTTACCCCAAGGCGCACATGCGCATCCATTGCCGATGAAGTACTTCACGATTAAGGAGCTGACGCGGTCGGATACTGCCAGTCGCCTGGGCATCGACAACACGCCCCCGGCCAGTGCAGTCAAGGCGCTCGAGCAACTTGTCGACCATGTGCTCGACCCGCTGCGGTCGGCCTGGGGTGGCCCGATCCATGTCAACAGTGGTTACCGTTGTCCCGAGCTGAACAAGGTGGTCGGCGGTACCCCCTATAGCCAGCACCAGCGCGGTGAGGCTGCCGATATCACCGTCGGCACCCGCAGTGCCAACCGCCGCCTGCTGGCCCTGATCAAGCGCCTTGACCTGCCCGTGGACCAGTGTATCGACGAGAAGGGATGTCGATGGATCCACGTGAGTCACCGCCAGGGCCGCAACCGCCGCCTCTACATGAAATTCTAGGGGACTTCTATAAATTAGCTTGACATGGATTTTGATCTATTTTTGAGCAGGTTTTGACTCAGCTTCGCAGGAGCATAGCAAGCTATGGTCCAAGAAGATAAGGCAAAAGATGCCAAAAAGAGACAAAAGGCAGTCAATT
>JAFTEU010000140.1 GCA_017453505.1 Muribaculaceae bacterium | reverse complement strand
CCAGGGCGTGGAATACCTCTGCACCCATGCGAACGGCCTCGCGCTCGGTCTTGGCACCGACGGGACGGATCATGAACTCCTGGAACGCGATGGGAGCGTCGCTGTGCGCACCACCGTTGATGATGTTCATCATGGGCACGGGCAGCACGTGGGCATTGGTACCGCCGATGTAGCGATACAGGGGGATGCCGAAGTAGTTGGCTGCGGCATGAGCCACGGCGAGCGATACACCCAGGATGGCGTTGGCGCCCAGCTTGCTCTTGGTGGGGGTGCCATCGAGCTTCAGCATTGCCATGTCGATAGCGCGCTGGTCAAAGGCATCCATACCCTCAATCTCAGGGGCGATGACCTCGTTGACGTTCTTGACGGCCTTGAGCACGCCCTTGCCACCGTAACGGTTCTTGTCGCCGTCACGCAGCTCCAGCGCCTCGTTCTCACCCGTGGACGCACCACTGGGAACCGATGCACGGCCCATGTCGCCACTCTCGAGGGTTACCTCAACTTCTACAGTAGGATTGCCACGCGAATCCAGAATCTCTCTGGCATGAATCTCTTCAATATACATAATTTAAAAAACTTATAAGTTTGTAATTTAATGCTGATATCATTTAGCGACCGCAAAATTAATAAAATTCAAGCGGTTGACAAAAAAATTCTCTATCCTTTTAGAGTAATCGGCCCATGCAACCGATTGAGCAACGTCCAGCTGCTAAGTCCGGGAGGAATAATTAGTGATTTGTCGATAAAAATTCGCCATTTGTATAATATTTTTGCGTCCCTGTAAAGATAAATAGTATTTTTGAATCGAATTTAGAGGGTTAGTATCAAAATCAAAAGATGAATGGGCTAAATATATAAGGACATCAGTTACATTTTCATAACCACAAGTTTATAGTTTTTGTTGAAACACACAGTCGTCCGTTGCCTCGTTAGAGATGGCGGACTTTCTTTATCACCACACATTGCATATCTTCGGGCTTGCGCAGATGCTGAAATTCCACTACCTTTGCATCGGCTTTAGATAATATGTAACAAACAATTATGATCAGACATATCATTAACATTATTGCGCTGCTGCTCATTCCCCTGGCCAGTCATGCGGCATGCCATGTCACCGACAGCGTCGCCCCCGCCGGCAGCGCCGTCCCTGCCCCCATCAAGGCTCCCGCCACAAGCAACGACAGCATCGCCGAGGTTGACACCACTGCCGCCACACTGCAACTGCCCGCCCTACCCAGCAAGGCCACCAAGACGGCCTTCATCGTCATCTCAAAGCTCAACCTCACGCTCAGCGTGTATGACCGCAACGAGCAGGGCGACACCATCCTCGTGGCGCAGTTCCCCTGCTGCATGGGCAAGAACAAGGGCAACAAGATGAAGCGCGGCGACATGCGCACGCCCGAGTCCCCGGCTGGCAAGCCCTTCAAGATCACGATGATACAGGATGCATCGACCTGGAGGCACGACTTCAAGGACGGACGCGGCAACATCAAGGCCTACGGCCACTGGTTCCTGCGGCTGCTGACACCCGGTCACAGCGGCATCGGCATCCACGGCAGCACCAACAACGAGGGCACCGTTCCCGGCCGTGCCAGCGAGGGTTGCATCCGCCTGCTCGACAAGGACATTATCACGTTGAAAAAGCACTTCGCCTACGTCGGCATGCCCGTCATCATCCAGGGCGAGACACAGCGACCCCTCGAGTGGGAAGAACGGGCCCGCCAGGCTGCCACGCACTAGACAACAGCCGCCCACATCAGTATTCGATAACCCCGTTCCTTGGAATCATTTGCCCAGGATGACATCGATTGGCATTAAAAAAACGGCCGGCTGCGCGGGCAGTCGGTCGCTTCATGTTTTTGATGTGGTACCTCCGGGGATCGAACCAGGGACACGCGGATTTTCAGTCCACTGCTCTACCACTGAGCTAAGGTACCTTTTCAAAAGCGAGTGCAAATGTACGGCGGATTTTTGAACTGGCCAAATTTTTTGGCAGAAAAATTAAAAATTTTCTTTTTTCCGATGAAAAGCATTACTTTTGCGATATTAATATAATAATGTCGAATAGCTATGCTGCCACCCATCATAAAATTGTTGCGCCCAGAGCAATGGAGCAAGAACGTGTTTGTCTTTCTGCCGTTGTTCTTTGACAAGAAACTCACCGATGTCCATGTGCTGGCGCTCACGCTGCTGTGCTTCGTCATCTTCTCGCTGGCGGCCAGTGCGGTCTATTGCCTGAACGACATCATGGACCGTGAGGCCGATGCCCAGCATCCCGTGAAGTGCAAGCGCCCCATCGCATCAGGGGCAGTGAGCCTCGGAGCCGGATGGTGCGCCATGCTGGCCTGCGTGGGACTGGCCCTGGCGCTGACCTTGTGGCAATTGCCCGGCCTGATATGGATCCTGGCCATCTACCTGGTGCTGAATGTCGCCTATAGCACATGGCTCAAGCACATCGACTTGATCGACATGCTGATTGTGGCATTCTTCTACGTGCTGCGGGTGCTGGCGGGCGCAACAGCGGGCGATATCGTGCCCTCGCAGTGGATTGTGGTGATGACCTTCCTGCTCGCCCTGTTCCTCGTGCTGGGCAAGCGGCGCGATGACGTGCTGCTGCAGAGCCAGAAAGGGGCCGTTGTCAGGCGCGGCGCGGCCAACTATAACCTGCAGTTTGTCAACATGGCGCTCACGCTGGTGGCCACCGTCACCATCGTCACCTACATGATCTACACGATGAGCGACGACGTGGCACAGCGCTTCGGCAGCGGCTATGTATATACCACGGCGGTATTCGTCCTGGCAGGCATCCTGCGCTACCTGCAGCTCACTGTGGTGGACAACCGCAGCGGCAGTCCCACCCGGGTGCTGTTGCGCGACCATTTCATCCAGCTGTGTCTGCTGGGTTGGGTGGTCACCTTCTTGTTGATTATCTATTGTTAAACCCTCTATAATGACTGGTACTGGCATGAGACGCACGGTCGCATTCGACTTTGACGGCACCTACACGCTGCACGACACGCTGCCGCGGCTGCTGCAGCATGCCTTCGGGCGGCGGGCCTACCTGTGGGGCCTGGTCAAGTGCCTGCCGTGGATCCTGCTCTTCAAGCTACGGCTGCTGCGGGGCGGCGAGGCCAAGGAGCACCTCATCGGTCACTTCGTGAAGGGGATGCCGCAGTCCCGCTTCAGCCAGCTGTGCCGCGATTTCCAGTCCTTGCAGCCCTCGCTCGAGCGCCCCGAGGCCCGCGACGCGATGAACCGTGCCCTGGCCGATGGTGACCAGGTGCTGGTCGTCACTGCCAGTGTGCGGGACTGGGTGGAGCCATGGTTCGAGGGTAAGGACGTTACCGTGCTCGCCACCGAGCTCGAGGCCGATGCCGACGGATTGCTGACTGGCCGCTTTGCCACACCCAACTGTAACGGCCCCGAGAAGTGGAAACGCATCACCAGCGCCGTGCCCGACGTGGAGCAGCGCGAGCTGGTGGCCTATGGCGACAGCCGCGGCGACAGTGCCATGCTGAGCCATGCCGACAAGGCCTACCTGCGCGACTTTAACCTGACGATGGAGCAGTTGCCCCTGCACCGCCGCCATCCTGGACTGATCTTCAAGGTGGTACTGGCCTTGCTGGTGCTGTACCAGATGCTGGGGGTGTTCTTCGGCATGGATGTGGCCGACGCGGGCTTCTATCTCACCTTCTATGACAACATCTTCACTCATCCCGCAAGTGTTGAGTATAACTTTATGTACTACCTGAGCGGTGTGATCGGTGGCACCGTCCAGTGGCTGTTCCCATCAATGGGCATGTGCGGCATGCGCCTGTTGGGCGTGGCATTCAACACGCTGTGTGCCGTCGTGCTCTACATGGCCCTGCGCCGCCATGTTGACGAGCGGGCGCTGGCACTGGGCTGCGCCCTGGTCGTGACTTCGTTCATTGCGCCGCCCTACACCCTGTGCTACGACCTGTGTACCATCGTTTTCTATGTCCTGGCCATCACCCTGCTGTGGCGGGGCATGGAGCGGGACAAGGCCTGGCTGGTCGCCCTGGCGGGCATCATGGCCGGGCTGAATATCCTGGTGCGCATCCCCAACGTGCTGGGCCTGTCGATGGCGTGCCTGCCGCTGCTGCGCCATTGGGCCGACCGCAAGCGCCTGGACACCACCTGGCGCAGAGCCCTCGGGCTCACCCTGCTGTTCCTAGCGGGTGCGGTAGCCGCCGTGTGCCTTGTGCTGGCCGCTATGCCCAAGCTGCACTACTCCAGCCTGCTCAACGTGATGCGCGACCTGCGCGACATTGCCGCCGACAGCAGCGGCACGGCCTCACACACGACGGGCCACATGATCATGGTGCAGCTGCAGTTCTATGCCACCGAGCTATGGGTGGCCGTCAAGCTGGCCGTCCCCGTGGCGCTTTACTGGTGGGCGAGCGCCAATGGCCGCCCCCTGTGGCTCAAGTGGCCGCTACGGGTTGTCGCACTGGCGCTGTTCGTCTGGCTGGTGATGAGGATGCACCCGCTGCAGCCGCTGTGGGTCATGTGCCTGGCTGGTGCCGTCATGGTCATCATCAAGCACTGGAAGTCGGACGACGGACTTGCCTGGATGGCCGTGCTGGGCATCGGCATGATGCTGGTGATGCCCCTGGGCAGCGACGGGGCCTACAACAACGGCACGATCATCGCCTGGGCCATCGCGCCCGTGGCCGCGATGTGGTGGCTGAGCCGCCACCGCCTGGCATTACCGCTGGCGTTGATTGCCGTGTGTGCCGTGCGCATGGTCACCGGCGGGGCATACTTTGACGGCGGTCCCCTGTGGCACAAGCAATACACCATCGACAACGAGCGCGCTGCACACATCTACACGACACGCGAGCGTGCCGACGTGCTCAACACGCTGCTGCATGGCATCGAGCCCCATGTGAAACCAGGAACAGTGCTCATGGCCTATGGCAGCTCACCGCTCATCAATTACCTCACCCACACCCGCCCCTACATCGGCTGCTCGTGGGTCGAGCAACTGAGCGCACCCATGCTCGAGAAGAAATTGGCCTATGCCCCCAAGGAAGGCTACCCGCTCGTGCTGCAACAGAAGTTCAACACCCTGGGCATGTACTGGAGCGAGCCCTCGGCCGACTACAGCACCGACTACGGCCACCAGGACACCTATCGCGATAACCGCAAGCTGGAAGTGCTCAACCGCTTCCTGCGTTGGGGCGACTACCACGTCATCTATGAGGATTCCCATTTCATTCTATACCAGCCCGGCAAGGGTGATCAGATCTAACGCGTGATGGAAGGACTGCTGCAATACATCTGGCAACACAAGCTGTGGCTCAGCGAGGACATGGTGACCAACGACGGCCGCCGCATCCGCGTCATCGACCCGGGGCTGCTCAACACCGACGCGGGCCCCGACTTCTTCAATGCCAAGGTCGAGATCGACGGCCACCTGTGGGTGGGCAACGTCGAGATACACGTGCGGGCCAGCGACTGGAAACGCCACCATCATGACGAGGATCCGGCCTATGACAGCGTCATCCTCCACGTCGTCGAGAAGGACGATGCGCCCGTCCACCGCCTGAACGGCGAACTCATCCCGCAGGTCGAGCTGCAGGTGTCGCCACGCTTCAACGAGTGCTATGACCGCCTTGTCAATGCCCAAGTAGAACTGCCGTGCGCCGCGCGCCTGCCCGAAGTGCCGCGGCTCACCGTCACCGAGTGGATCGAGGCGCTGGCCTTTGAGCGGCTGCACAGCAAGGTGGACCGCGTACGCGACCTCTACGACCGATACAACGGCAGCTGGGAGGACATCTGCTATGTGATGCTGGCCAGGACACTGGGCTTTGGCATCAACAATGATGCCTTTGAGCGGCTGGCACGTGTCACACCGCTGCGCCTGCTGCACAAGCACAGCGACTCCATCCTACAGGTCGAGGCGCTGCTCTTCGGCCAGGCAGGTCTGCTCAACGGAGCCCATGCCGATGAGCCCTATTGCCAGCAGCTGATGCGGGAATATGCCTTCCTGTCCAATAAGTTCTCGCTGCGTCCCATCGAGGGCACGGCATGGCGCCTGTTCCGCAGCCGCCCCCAGAATTTCCCATACCGCCGCATCGCCCTGCTGGCCCAGTTTGTACACGGCGGCTTCAACCTGATGAACGACATCCTCAAGGCCGAGGACACCAAGCAGCTGCGCCAGCTATTCGACCTCGAACTGAGCGGCTACTGGACCACGCACTACTCCCTGGGCAAGCCGTCGCCCAGTGCGGGCCGCGCACTGAGCAACAGCAGCATCGACATCGTGCTCATCAACACCGTTGCCCCGCTCTACTATGCCCGCGGCGAGATGACCGACGACTATACCATGACCGACCGTGCCATCGCCCTGCTCGAGGACCTGCGCCCCGAGCAGAACAGCATCGTCAAGATGTTCCAGGCAGCAGGCATCAAGTGTGACGATGCCCTCACCAGCCAAGCCCTCATCCAGCTGCGCCGCAACTACTGCGAGGCCCGCAAGTGCATCTACTGCCGCCTGGGCCACCGCCTGCTCGCCACCGATGCCCGCGGCCGCTAGCCAACCCATCAACCGATTAAATGGAATCCAACCATCCGCACTCAATGACGATCGAGCGCGGATGCTTTTAGTTCTTTCTTCTACTTCTTATTATTCATCGGGAACAGGCACGGACGGCGAGGCTACCGGCGGGAGCGTACCGCGCGGACGGGATGGCCGACGGTCCGGGCGTCATACCAGATGTGTTGATCTTTCCATGAATTAAAGAACAGGATATAGGCATGGGCATGGTATTCATGCTCGAGATTAATCAGATTACTGGGGCAGCGGGTGCTTGACCAATAGTACGCAAATTTGCCGGCATTTAAGATTTCACTGGAGTAGAGACCCACAGTCGGCAAGAAGATGGACTTACCATTGGGACCGGTTACCGTGAAGCCATTCACAGTGTCCTTTTCGACCCATTGCCAGTCACATCTTGTCAGGAGCTCTTGAAACTGTTCCAGGGTCGGAGTGCGCCACCTGGAACCCCAGTTCACCGATGCGGCATCGTCCTCAGGATCCAGTTCGGTCTTGCGGTCTCCCCTGACACTGCCATTTTCCGTCACATTCTCTTGAAAGTACTTATACCACGTCTCTTCCTTAATGATATAGTAATGATCGTTAATGGTATCATATTCCCAGTGCGCCCACTTGTAGTTGTACCAGAAATATTCGTCCTTAGGAGCAGTCTCACCCCAGGCAAAGTAGTCGCCATATTCCTCCGGGCTGTCGGCACCGACGTTACAGGTCGCCCACAGCGTGCCACTGGGCAGGCCCAGGTCAACCCACTCGTGACCATCGGAAACAGCGGGTTCATCGTCATTGCAAGAGATGAATACAAGGGGCAATGCAATAGCCATCAATAAAAAAAACTTTTTCATCATATTCAAATATTAGATTAAGACAATTATTCTCTATTGATTCGAGAGATTCATGTTATTTTATTAGAGTAACGCATCAAATCGTGAATTATTCCCTGAAAGTGACTCTTTTTTTCACTATTGCCAAGAAATGACAGATAACAGATAATAGTTAGCATCCGCGCTCAATTGTCAAATTGAGTGCGGATGCCTTTGGTATTTATCTTGTCTGTGTTGTCTTTAATAACAACTGTTGCAGTCGCTAGATGGTGTCGGGGACGGCGGGCACCTCGAGTTTCTCGTCGGGGTTGATGTCGTCGGTCAGCGGCACGAACAGCGAGTCCTCGTCCATGTTGAGCATTGTCGAGTCAAATTCCTCCACCTCGCCCAGCGCCGAGCAGCCCGAGTAGAGCTCGGCATTGAGGGGTTCCTTGCACGGCTGGAAGCGCTGATGGTACTTCTGGAACTGCGGGTCACTCAACACGAGCTGCAGGAAGCGGCCGCAGATGGGCAATGCCGTGCGGCTGCCCTGACCCAGGGCACCCCAGCGGAAGTGGATCTGCCTGTACTCGCCGCCCACCCATGAGCCGCAGACCAGGCCTGGTGACACGGCAATGAACCAAGCGTCGGCATGACGGTTGCTGGTACCGGTCTTGCCGCCCAGGTCGACGTCATAGAGCGGACGGGTGATATAGCCGTTCAGGGCCATGCCCGTGCCACCGGCATCGGTGCGGCAGGCCATGAGCATCTGCTGCATGAGCCAGGCCGAGCGGTAGGACAGCGCACGCTCCTGGTGGCTGGGGGCCTTGTAAATTTCCTTGCCGTCGCGGTCCACGATGCGGGTGACGATGACGGGATTGTTGCGCATGCCGTCGTTGACAACGGTGCAGTAGGAGTTGACGAGCTCCATCAGGTCCACATCGCTGGCTCCCAACGAGAGGGCCGGCTTGGCCTCCAGCGGTGACTTGATGCCCATGTCGCGGGCCAGCTGGGCAATCTCGGCGAAGCCCACCTCGGCACCGACGCGCACGGTCACACTGTTGATGCTCTGGGCAAAGGCGGCACGCAGCGACATCTCGGCACCGGTGAAGCTGCCGTTGGCATTGGTGGGACGCCAGTGCTCGAGCTCATGCTTTTCCTCGTTATATACCAGCGTGTCGATATACTCGTCCAGGCGGCGGTCACAGGGCACGAGCCCGCGCTCCATTGCCCCGGCATAGACAAAGAGCTTGAACGTCGAGCCCGGCTGGTGCTTGGCACGCACCTTGTCATACTTCCACGTGTCGAAGTCCACGTCGCCCACCCAGGCCTTGACGTGGCCGTTGCTGGGCTCCATCGCGATGAAGCCGCAGTGCATGAAGTGCAGCATGTAGCGCACCGAGTCCATCGAGCTCATCTCCATGTAGAGCGAGTCGTTCTCATAGTCGAACAGGTGCACCATGTGGGGCTGGTTCATGTAGTAGTTGACCGAGTCCAGGTCATTGGGATAACGGGCCAGCAGCTCGTGGTAGATGGGCGTGTTGCGGGCCTTGTCCTCGACGAAGTTGGCGATCGGCTGGTTATTCTCGTCGAGCCAGCAGTCCTGGTCGCCCCAGTGGTTCTTGAAGTTCTGCTGCACGACCTTCATCTTCTCGCTGACGGCCTGCTCGGCATACTCCTGCATCTTGGAGTCGAGCGTGGTGTAGATCTTGAGGCCGTCGCGCTCCAGGTCGAGCTTGAGCCCCTGGGCGGCGGCGATGTCCTCCACCTCGCGGGCCACGGCCTCGCGGAAGTAGGGTGCCACGCCGTCATAGTTGGCCTCGGTAGTATACTTCAGGTCAATCGGCAACGACGAGATAGAGTCATATTGCTGCTGGGTCAGGTCCTCGAGGGCCAGCATGTTCTTCAACACCTGGTTGCGGCGGCGCAGGCTGTTCTTGGGATTGATGCGCGGGTTATAGGTGCTGGTGGCCTTGAGCAGCCCCACGAGCACGGCACTCTCCTCGATCTTGAGGTTGCGGGGCGTGGTCTTGAAGTAGGTGTTGGCAGCGGTCTTGATGCCATAGCTGTTGCTGCCGAAGTCCACCGTGTTGGCATACATCTCGAGGATTTCCTGCTTGCTGTAGAAGATCTCCAGCTTGGTGGCGATGATCCACTCCTTGCTCTTCATGATGAGCATCTTCACCCCGGGGATGTAGCCCAGCAGGCCGGTGGAGTAGTCGCTGCGGGTGCGGAACATGTTCTTCACCAGCTGCTGCGTGATGGTGCTCGCGCCACGGGGACGGCCATGCAGCACCATGTCCTTGAGGGCGGCGCCCAGGCCGCCGAAGTCGATGCCGTGATGATGGTAGAAGCGTTCGTCCTCGGTGTCGATGAGCACCTGGAAGAACTGCGGATTGATCGAGTCATAGGGGACCGGCGTGCGGTTCTCGTCATAGTACTTGCCGATGGTCTTCCCGTCGGCGCTGTACAGGTAGCTGGCCTCGGGATTGCGGGGGTGCATGATGCTATAGGTGCTGGGCGACTTGCCGAAGAGCCACAGCAGATTGATGTCGACGGCAACCAGATAGAGCAGGAACAGGACGATGAACGTCCCCAGCGCCGCCAGGGTCTTGAACCACCACGGCCTGCCCCGGTAGAGTCCCTTGTACCACACCTTGAATCGGTGCCAGCTGCGGGTAATGATATTTCCTCTAGTTTTATCGGTCATGTCTTGAATAAGTTAATGATAGGTTTTCTATACAGTCATTGACGGTTGGCGCTGCCACCCAGGCGGCGATTCAAGTAGCGCGGGATGAACGACAGGTGCCGCAGGGTGGCACGGGCCACGCCATAGTGATGGCACATGATGCGGTAGCGCTCCCACAGCGAGGCGCGGTGATGACGCGTGGTCATGCCCTCGGCCAGGTAGCTGATGATGGGCACCCTGCCGGCATAGGCATTGGCAGGGGATTGTTGCAGCACCTTGATGCACCAGTCATAGTCGGCGCTGTAGCGGTACTGCAGGTCATATTGCGGTGCCAGGTCGCGGCGCACGGCAAAGGCCTGGTGGCACACCACCATGCCATTGAGGAAGCTGTCGGCTGTCAAGCGCTTGGGGGCCATGAGGTGACGGTCACCCACCACATTGCCCATGGTGTCCACCAGCTGGGTCTGGCCGTAGATGACACCCGGATTACTCCTGGCCAGCTCGGCCATGCGTGCCAGCACAGTGTCGCCGGCAAAGGTGTCGCCGGCATTCAGGAAGATCAGGTACTGACCCCGCGCACGGCCGATGCCCTTGTTCATCGCGTCATACAGTCCCTTGTCCGGCTCACTGAAGATGCGCAGGCCCGCAATCGACGCCTGGCGCACGACATCGAGCGTGCCGTCGGTCGATGCGCCGTCCATGATCAGCATCTCATAGTCACTGCTCGTCTGCCGCTGCACGCTCTGCAAGGTGGGAGCGATGACGTTGGCGGCATTCCACGTGACGGTAATGATGGAAAATAGAGGTCCCATGCCTTAATAATGGTTTTTAGTGTCGCAAAATTATAGAATTCTGCGTAATTTTACAATCAAACGGGCATTTTTTACGTTAATAAGACTAAATAAACGATACAATCATGAAATCTTACGCTTACATTCGGTCCCTGCTGCTCCTGCTCGTGCTGGCAGTGGCAGCCAGCTGTGACCACATCGACAACAAGGCCGTGCCGGGATTCGCCGTGCGCATCGACCTGGGCAATTATGCCCTCTGGAACACCTATGGCGTGAACGGCATGGGCGACTACCGCATCTTCAACCGCGAGAAGGGCCTGCCCGCCAACTTCCCCTACAACATCAACACCTACACCGGATATGGCGGCGTGCTCCTCATGATGGGCATCGACGCGCCGTTGGCCTATGACCTGGCCTGCCCCGTCGAGCAGAGCCAGAACATCACCCTCTCGATCAACGCCGACAACTACGAGGCCGTCTGCCCCAGCTGCGGGTCACACTTCAACCCCTTGACAGGCATGGGAGGCCCCGTCAGCGGTGTCGCCATCAACAACAAGCTGGGCATGCGCGTCTACCGTGTCACCCCCACCGGCGGCGGCTACATGATCTCCAACTGATGCCTTGACGCAACAACCATCGACCTAGTGTAGAAAATCGTGCATTGTTCCACGGCTTCAACGACACTGTCATGGGCAAAGAGTGCGACAGAATTCACTTTTTTGATAAAAACGGCCTCGCGCATTGCATTTTGCAATAGCAGAGGCCTTTCTTTATTTATCGACAGATGGTTTTGATAGCAAAAATCCAAAAAATAAATCTTATAGGATGCCATTTATTGTTAAAAAGTGTAAACTTTTTCATTTTTAATTTCCAAAATTTAAACATTGCAACACGCCGCGAGCCGCCATTATTAGGGAATTTGCGTGGAACAATCGCCCCGAAATGCCGCTTTCGGTAAAATGTTTACAAGTGTTTAAGATGTTTGGTCGGGTTGGCGGGTTGAGTTACCTTTGCATCACAAACCAGGGCGCACGGTGTTGGAATCGTTCCCAACACCCTTAACGAAGAGGCCGCCGATGTGCGGATTTTCCAGTCCACTAAAACAATTATTATGAGTTTTATCAACAGTAAAATAAGTTTATCGGCATTATTCGTAATTTTTGCAATTTCCCTTACTAGCTTCACTGCACAATCTCAGCAGTTGAGCAACCGCAGACAAGGCACCGTTCTCCAGCAGCTGGAGCAGAACAGCCGCAACAGCATCATCGACCAGGTCATCAACTACGCATACCGCTTCCGTGGTACGCCCTATCGTTATGGTTCATCTTCGCCCAAGGGCTTTGACTGCTCGGGCTTCACCAGCTATGTGTTCAAGCGCTTCGGCATCGAGCTCGACCGCTCGTCGCGCGGCCAGATCTTTGACGGTGTGCGCGTCAAGCAGAATGACCTGCAGCCTGGCGACCTCGTCTTCTTCCAGGGCCGTTCAGGACGTGGCGGCGTGGGCCATGTGGGCATTGTGACCAAGGTCAACGACGACAACACGTTCCACTTCATCCACTCGGCCTGCAGCAGCGGTGTCACCGAGAGCAAGAACACCGAGGCCTATTACAGCCGCCGCTACGTCGGTGCCTGCCGAGT
Source organism: Muribaculaceae bacterium (assembly GCA_017453505.1). Lineage (GTDB taxonomy): Bacteria > Bacteroidota > Bacteroidia > Bacteroidales > Muribaculaceae > Sodaliphilus. The sequence goes on along the minus strand of JAFTEU010000140.1, from coordinate 1,020 downwards.
CCTGTAAAACAAATCACAACGATAATCATTACACACCGAGCGTGCGTTCCCGACCCAGGGGGCGCACGTTTTTTTACCCCCATAAACAACCGATTCTCCTGCCGAATCTATTCCGCGAATAATGCCCCACGCTAAGAAATTAGAAATTAGGAATTGGCATCCGCGTTCTGCTACAACCAAACGGGCCTCACGCAAAGTCGCAAAGACGCAAAGTTATTGTTTTTGCGAGCACTTGCGAGCAACACTTTAAAACTTTGCGACTTGGCGGCTTTGCGTGAGGTAAAGAAGGTCGCGGATGCCAGTTGTTTAAGTTGAATGAGTTGTTTTTAAAAAACACACCCCGCCGGATGGCAAATAGGAGTGAGGAATTAGAAATTAGGAATTAGGAATTGGCATCCGCATTCTGACAACTGAAAACTGACGACTGAAAACTGATGACTGACGACTGACAACTGAAAACTGAAAAACTTCGCGGCTTTGCGGCTTTGCGTGAGCCTCACCCGCTGAAAACTGACAACTGAAAACTGACAACTGAAAACTGAAAAACTTCGCGACTTCGCGTCTTTGCGTGAGGCTCACCCGCTGACAACTGACAACTGACAACTGACGACTGATAGTTGACAACTGACGACTGAAAACTGAAAACTTTTTACTACCTTTGCAGGCAATGAGAGGACTGCTCTGTGTCATATTGACGGCGGTGGTGCTCGTGGCGGTGGTCACGGGCTGCGGCGGAGCGCGCCACTACGACGGCCGTCTCGTGGCCGCCGACAGCCTCATGCACGACCGTCCCGACAGCGCCTTGGCGCTCGTCGAGGCCGTCAGCGCCGACAGCCTGGACGGCGACGGCGACCGCGCCTACCGTGACCTGCTGCTTACCCAGGCCCGCTACCGCTGCTACGTCCCCGCCACCAGCGACAGCGCCATCAACCGTGCCCTGGCCTACTACCTCGCCCACGACGGGGAGCGCGAGAAGCTCACCCGTGCCTACATCTACAAGGGGGCCGTCATGGAGGAACT
>JAFTEU010000139.1 GCA_017453505.1 Muribaculaceae bacterium | reverse complement strand
TTCCTATGTGCATAGCAGCTCCGATTTTGAATTGGGCACAAAGGTACGCAATTCATGGTTCGGACAAGGTGTTTTAATGACAAGTCGCTGTGCATGAGGAATTTAATTTTATAATTAACAATTTTTAAGAGACATTAGTGTCAGGGGCACTTATCGTGGCGCTGTCGATATTGATGAGCTGGTTGACCAACGACAGCATGTTCTTGCCGTGGTTGACTATCATTTCTCCCAACTGCTTGCTCTCGTCGGGGGTGACTTTTCCTCCATCGAGCAGTTGTTGACCTGCGTCCATGACAACGGTGAGAGGTGTCTGGAGCTTGTTAGTGATGTTGGAAAAGAAGCGTGCCCTCATGTTCTCGGTCTGAGCTTGCATCTGCAACGCGCTCTTGTTGCGGCGCCATGCCACAAACAGGCCGGCAACCGTCATCAGCATCAGGGCGAGTAGCGTGAAGCCACCCCACTTGACCAGTTTGTTAAACTTTTCACTTTTCTCATTGAGTTCAGTCATTTCCATGTGCTGGCTGGTGATGCCCATGACCTTGAACTGTGCCGACATGGAGCGGCTGAACATCGAGTCATTGAGCTGGGTGTAGCGTTCCAGGTGCAGCATGGCCACCGGCGGGTTAGTTTCCCTCATGGTTTCCCACAGACCACGCTCGGCGGTGCGCTCGGTTTTGGGAGAACCACACTTGATGCTATACTCCAGCGCCAACTTGTAGCAAGCGATGGCCTCGGCATTGTTGTTCTTCTGGAACATGATGCTGCCCAGCTGGTTATAGGCAACGGCGAGCGAGTAGGTGGCCTTGGCCCTCTCCAGAGCGGGCATGGCCTGGTTGATGGTCGCTTTGGCTTCTTCCAGCCTTGACATCTTCTCGAGGATAGCGCCTTTCTGCACGAGCCTGATGGCAGCTTTCTCCTCGCGTCCACTTTTCTTATCCAGTTGATAGGCCTCGTCAATGGCCGCCATGGCCTTGTCCAGCTCATTGTTGATCAGATAGAGTTCGCTTGCCATACCCAGCCTGATGGCGAGTCTGTCGGGTCGCTTGAGCTGTCTCTCGATCTGAATGGCTTTCTCGATATAATGGATGCCTGGCTCGGGCTGTTGTACAGCAAGGTAAATGGCCGCAAACGTGTTCAGGTCGCTACTGATGAGTTCCGGGTCGTTCAACTTCTTGTCCAGCTTGTAGGCTTCGAGCATGGTCTTGAGTGCATCGTCGTAGTTGCCGATGCGGTATTGCCCGTTGGCAATACATCCCAGCACGTCACTCATGAAATGCTCATCGCCGGTTGCCGCCATCACTTTCTTGGCAAGGTGGCCAGCATCGAGGGCGGCCTCATATTTCTCCTGGTCGAAGTAGTACTCGCTCATCCAGTAGTGGACATGGGCATCAATGGCCGCGTGTTTCTCCCGGTTGTCAAAGTGGAGCAACGTGTCGATGAACTCAATCTGTCTTAACTCATGGAAGAATTTATTAGCTACCTCGGTCTTGGCCGAGCCGGCCGGGGTGTTCTGGTAGATGAGGTATAACGAGTCCACAGCATCCCCCTTCATGGTGAGATGGCATGTCATCACTAGTACCGCGATAGTCAGGCAGCGCAGCAAGGAGCGTTTCAAGCATAGTATGTCGCGACCAACTTTCATCACCGCAAATATACTCATTTTTTGAGAATTATCAAACAAATCATAGAAAATATCGCATATCCCTGAAAATGTAACGATGGCGGCAGGGGGGGTCGAATAATGGCATTATTTTTGCCAAGGCTTGTAAATGTGATTAAAAATGATTACCTTTGTGTTGGTATATATCATGTGACAGGTTCTGCCTCATGTGACAGCCTTGTGACAGTTCAAAACTGAAGAGAATGAAAAAGATATTGATTACAAGTTTATTGCTGGTGCTGATGGTGTTTGTCGATGCCCAGGCGCAGTCCTACATCTATAGAGGCCGCAGCACCTACAGCAGCGACATCCTGTACACTTGGGATGGTACTCACCTGTATAAAGGCCGCAGCACCTATAACAGCGACATCCTGTACACCTGGGACGGCAAGTGCCTGTATAGCGGGCGGAGCACTTATAGCAGCGACATCATCCTCTCATGGGACGGCAAGTACATCTACAAGGGCCGCAGCAGTTACAGCAGTGACGTGCTCGCTACCTGGGACGGCAAGTACCTGTATAGCGGGCGCAGCACCTATAGCAGTGATGTGCTTTATCATTGGGATCATCAATATGTATATTCTGGCCGTAGCAGCTATAGCAGTGATATCCTGTGCACCATCAAGGGCACTCTTCCTGTGCCCATATTATACTTGATACTGTAATCGTCATGGCAAGGAATACCAATCAAGGGACAGGAACCGGAGCCGCTACCAAGGATCGTGTGCTCGTTGATGAACCACGTCGCTATAAAGTGATTTTTCACAATGATGACTTCACGACGATGGAGTTTGTGACCGATGTGCTCATACAATGCTTTGACAAGACAACCGACGAGGCCGTGTCGTTGATGATGAAGGTGCATCGCGAGGGGCTGGCCATCGTGGGCATCTACAGCTATGATGTCGCTATGACCAAGGCTGCCCAGGCCACCAGCCGTGCCCGGTCGGAGGGCTTCCCCCTGCGTATCACTTGTGAACCAGAATAAATTGAACAGCAAACAAAATAAAAAACTATATTTAAGTGGAAATATCATCCCATCTGGAAAATATCATGACCGGGGCCCAGATCCTGGCCTATACCACCCGTTGTAAGTTGGTTACCCCCGAACACCTGTTGCTCGAGGCCCTAAACGAGGATCCCGTTGACCATGTGTTGTCGCATGTGGCAGCCGTGCCAGTTGATGACATCAAAGGGAAACTGCGAGAGCGCATCGATGGCATGGAGAAATTGTCTGACGATGATACAGACGAGCAGATGATGGCCTCCTATCAGTACGGTCAGTTGCTTCTTATCATGGAACAGCACGGTGAGGTGTCGTCAACCGAGGTGATCGATGTGCCTCACTTCTTCAATGCGATGTTCGAATTGAAGGATTCTTACGCGGCCAACTGCCTGAAGGCCCTTATCGGTGAAGAGAAAGGAGCGTTCCTGCAGGCATTAACTGTCGCCTATGAGGGCGGAGTCGATGCTGAAATCCCTGGTGAGGAGCCAGCTATGGAACATGTCGGAGGAACTGGGGACACTGCACCGTCCGCAGCCGCCGGCTGGCGTGATTACGTGCTCTGCATCAATGATCACCTGGCAGACCATAATCCACTTATCGGCCGGGAGTCGGAACTTGACCGAACGATTCAGGTGCTGTGTCGCAAGGACAAGAACAACCCGCTGCACATCGGTGAACCAGGGGTGGGGAAGACATCCATCGTTTATGGCCTGGCGCAGCGCATTCAAGACGGCCAGGTGCCAGAATCCCTCAAGAACTCGAAAATCTACCAGCTGGACCTCGGTTCACTCATCGCCGGTACGCAATACCGTGGTGACTTTGAGAAGCGCCTCAAGACGGTCATGAATGGCATTGCTGCCGAGGATGGCGCCATCCTCTATATCGACGAGATACATAACATCGTGGGCGCTGGACAGACAGGCGAGGGCTCGATGGATGCAAGTAACTTGCTCAAACCTTATCTGGAGGGCGGGAAAGTGCGCTTTATCGGCGCTACCACCTATGAGGAATACAACCGTTACATCATGCGCAACAAGGGATTGATGCGTCGATTCCAGCAGGTTCCCATCGATGAACCCAGTGTGGAAGAGACCTTGAAGATCGTGCACATGCTCAAGGAGGGCTATGAGACGTTCCATCAGGTGAAATATGACGATGACGCGCTGGAACTGGCCGTCAAGGGCAGTGCCCGGCATATTACCGACCGATACTTGCCTGACAAGGCCATCGATCTGATGGACGAGGCAGGAGCATGGCTGCAGATGAACCGCAAGGCAGGGGACGATTCCCATGTCGACAAGGCCCTGATTGCAAGTGTACTTGCCCGTATCGCCAAGGTAGATGCCCTGACGATGGACGAGGCCGATAATGGCAAGCTGGAGACTTTGGAGCCGCGCATCAAGGACAAAATTTACGGCCAGGACATGGCCGTCAAACAGGTCGTGGAAGCCGTGCAGATGTCTAGGGCCGGCCTTACTGACGAGAACAAGCCGCTGGCCTCGCTGCTGTTTGTCGGACCAACGGGTGTGGGCAAGACCGAGGTGGCGCGCGTGCTCGCCCGTGAGCTGGGCGTGGAACTTGTGCGCTTCGACATGAGTGAGTATGTCGAGAAGCACACGGTCGCCAAGCTGATCGGTTCGCCTGCCGGCTATGTGGGCTATGAGGATGGCGGCTTGCTGACCGATGCGGTGCGCAAGCATCCCGACTGCGTGCTCTTGCTCGACGAGATCGAGAAAGCCCATGACGATGTCTTCAACCTGCTGCTGCAGGTGATGGACTACGGCACGCTGAGCGATAACAAGGGACGCAAGGCGGTCTTCAGGAATGTGGTGCTGATCATGACCAGCAATGCCGGAGCTCAGTTCGCCCACCAAGCATCGGTGGGCTTTGCTTCGACGGTCACTGCCGGCAGCGCAATGCTCAAACAGGTGAAGAAGACCTTCAAACCAGAATTCATCAACCGCTTGTCATCCATCGTCGTGTTCAATGACATGGACCGCACGATGGCAGGCATGATTCTGGACAAGAAACTGCGTGAGCTGCAGGAGATGCTGACTACCAAGGGGGTCACCCTCAAGTTGGGCGAGAAGGCCCACGAGCAGCTCCTCAGTGAGGGTTACAGCAAGGAATATGGTGCCCGAGAGATGGATCGTGTTATCCACAACCGTCTCAAGACCAGGCTTGTGCGTGAGATCCTCTTCGGCTCGCTTAAGCAGGGCGGTGAGAGTGTGATTAACGATTTTGATGATGGCGCGGCCAAGTAGCGGAGATGGTATTTCAGTTGAGCGATGAAATGGTATTCCCCGACCCCAGGATGGGGGAGGAGGATGGCCTGCTGGCCGTGGGTGGCGACTTGAGCGTCGAGCGCCTGCTGCTGGCCTATAGTTATGGCATATTCCCGTGGTTCTCATTCCGCGATTGGCCTTATCCCGCATGGTACTGTCCGCTGCAGCGTTTTGTCATATTCCCAGATGAGATTCACATCTCTCACTCCATGCACACGTTGATGAACAAGGGAGAGTATCGTGTGTCGTTCAATCGTGACTTTGACGGTGTTATCGCAGGCTGTAGCCAGGTTGACGGACGCTATGAAGCCAAGGGGGCATGGCTCGGCGAGGGGATGATGGCCGCCTATCGTCATCTGAACCGTCTGGGTTATGCCACCAGTGTCGAGGTCTGGAATGCTGAGGAGGAACTGGTAGGAGGCCTGTACGGCGTGGTGATGGGAACCTGCTTCATCGGTGAGAGCATGTTCTCGCGTGTGCCGAGCGCGTCAAAACTTGCCTTGATACATCTGGCGCAGTTCATGCAACGCATCGGCGGCAAGTTGATCGATTGTCAGCTAGAAACAGCCCATCTCAAGTCGATGGGCGGGCGGTTTATCCCTTATGAAGAATATCTTGAAATCCTTAATCCCGAGGGCTTGAAACAGCTTGCAGAGAATCCTGTCACTTCGATTGATATGGAGGAAAAAGAAGATGAGATGTAATCCAATACACTGCTTGAAATCAACCTATTGCTATCCTTGTCTTGAAGCGATAGTTTAAATGTTATTTTTCTCATCGCCTGCAGCTGCGTTACCTTGTTTCTCGAAGGGCCGTAGCAGCCAGTTGGATAGCATGGCCAGCAGTGGTGACGTGGTCAGGATCATCACTGCAAGAAAGGCTGCTGCCTGGGCTGCGTCACTCTTGCTGAACCTAAGAGCCGCATAGAAAACTCCGCCCACGGCGACTACAGTGATGATCAGTGCTGTGATATAGAGCCGTGCCGTGCGCTTGTTGAAACCGGCTGGCTGTCTGGATTTGTTGAGCAGCAGCGCTATGGCCTGGATGAGCAGCAGTGCGGCCAGGATAATCACGACGATCCATGACATGCTTGCCATTGTGGTGCAGCAGGCGATAAGCACGACAAGGGGTATCAATCGCTTGGGCGATGTGAACTCATCGTTCTCTCTCAGGCTGGAATAATAACGGCTGTTGCTGTAATTGCTGATTCGCAGTCCGTTTGTGTCGATGCGCAACATCGCGCATAAGTCAATCAGCGCAGTTAAGAGTAGGGTGGTGTATGCAATGTCGGTCATAGTCATGTCGCTGCCTAGTTTGTTGCAAAGGTACAGAATTTTCCTGATTGCCGTACGGTTGAGCTGCAAAAATGCGACAGAGCTCTCCTGTTACATTGATGCTGTATCGTTAACTATATATTATATATAATGTGTAAGATATTATATATAATGTGTAAGCGGAAAATGGTCTGGAATGATGGGCAAAATGAGTTTACAAGCCCCGTGTTGACTCCCGGAAGTGGTAGGCAAGTGGCAGATGTTTGAGCCACCAAAACGCCGAAAATCGAAGAGAAATCGATTAAATGAT
>JAFTEU010000138.1 GCA_017453505.1 Muribaculaceae bacterium | reverse complement strand
CATGTCTGTCAGTGGTTTTTGACTGGTTTTTATTGCAGCACTAAATTAGGTGAAATCCCTGACATGGCAAAATCCTGGGCAACTTTTTGTTGTCCAGGATGTTATAAAGTTATTTCAAAAATGTGCTGCGGATTTAAGGAACTACAAGAAAAAGTGATATTATTCCACTCTTTTTTACCGAGGCAGAGCCCCGGCCCACGGGACAGCCTGCAAGGTGCCTTGCAGGTTAGGTGGCAGTGGGTTGCACGGTCGTCGTGTCCCGTGGGCCAGGGCTTTGCCCTGGTTGGTGATTGCGGTCACATCGTGCAGATGAGGGCAGCCAGGTCATTGAGGCGGTTGCACTGGTCGCGGGTAATGGTGTGGTGGTCGCTGTGGTAGGGCCATGGGGCGACGAGCAGCACCTGCCCGCTGGCGCAGGCATTGAACATCTCCCCGCCGGGCTTCCAATATGGAGAGAAGCCGTTCTCGAGCAATTGGATGAAGGGGAACCCTGCCTCCTGGATCATATCCATCACGGCCTTCTCGCCTGGACTGATGCGGGGCGAGACAAGCACGGCACCACGTTGTGCCATCATCAGGAAACGGGTCATTGTGTGTTCCAGTTCCTCATCGGTCATCTTGCGGGAACACTTCACTACGACTTTATTAGGGCTGTCGAGCAGGAAACGGTTGCCCATGATGGTGACCACTTGGTCGCCGATGGTGATGTCGTGTTGAGTCTTGAAGAATTCTGGGTTGTTGCGCTTGGCCCACAAGCGGCGAGGATTATCTTGCAGGTACTTGAACATGGTGTTGAGTTGCCCGCGGCCTTGCAGGATGCGGTCGTTGTAACCCTCTTCCCAGAGGGGTGACAGCGACAATTCCTTGGCAACCCTGTTGCACCCGATCTTGAAGCCGTTGATCATGTGACCCAGGTGGCGCGGGAGCCGTTCAGTGACCTGAATGATGCCGTGCAGGTGGTCGGGCATGAGTTGCAGGGCGAGTAACCTGACCTGGGGGTAGAATTGGGGTATCTCGCGCCAGCAGGCAGCGATGCGTTCCCCAAGGGGAGAGGGCTTGAACCAGGGCTGGGGATGGCCCTCATCGGGAGGGTAAACGGTGCCCAGTAGAGGCCGTCGCCCCTTGATGGCGAGCGTGATCATGTAGATGCAAGGCGACTGGTAGTCGTGGCGGTCGTGTCGCCGCTTCATCGACTGGTGCCGTCCTAGGTCAGGATGAGCGGCCAGCCAGCGCTTCTTGTTCTCGCTCAATGCCATTGCTGTTCAAGATGATAACCGGGGTAGAGCCCCGGCCCACGGGACAGGCCGCGCGGTGCCTTGCAGGCAGGTTGCGATCGTCGTGTCGCGTGGGCCAGGGCTCTGCCCTGGTGTTTATTTCTCGACGCGGATGCGGGCGTCAACGGCGGTGACGTGGTCAGGACCAGCCAGCAGCGGGTTGATGTCCATCTCCTTGATCTCGGGAGCGTAGTGCAGCATGGTCGAGAGGCGGCAGATGATCTTCACATAGGTGGCCTCGTCAAGACCTTGCTTGCCGCGGGTACCCTGGATGATCTTGTAACCCTTGAGGGAGCGCACCATGTGCTCGGCCTCGGGCTGTGACAGCGGTGCCAGGCCGAACTGCACGTCCTTGAGCACCTCGACAAAGATACCACCCAGACCGCACAGCACGTTGTGACCGAAGGTCTTCTCGTACTTGGCTCCGATGAACAACTCGGTACCGCTGATCATCTTCTGGATCATCACAGCGGTGGCATCGGGAATCTGCATCATGCGGTCAAACTCGGCCTCGAGTTGCTGGTCGTCCTTGACGTTGAGCGTCACACCGCCCACGTCGCTCTTGTGCACGGGGCCGACAACCTTAACCACGATGGGATAACCCATCTCGCGGGCTGCGGCAACGAGTTCGTCACGGTTGGCCGAAACCTTCTCGGGCACAACGGGGATGGCGGCAGCCTGCAAAAGGGCACGCACGTCGTCTGGCGCGATATAGCCGTCCTCCTTGATGCCATCGATGATGGCACGCACGGCCTTGACATCCACCTCGGGGCAGAGGCTGTCGGCAGGTGCGGGCTTGGGCGTGTCGGCGACACGGACAAGCGCCTCGGCCAGAGCCACCTCGTCGGCAAAGTTCACATGACCTTTGTCGATGAACTCCTTCACCTCGCGGCCAGCGATGTTCAGGCACGGCAACACGGGGAAAATAGGCTTCTTGCAGGTGAGCATCTTCTCATGCAGCACCGCGTAGGCGTCGTCGCAGGGAACCAGACCAGGCGTGCCGAAGATGACCACGATGGCGTCCACGTTGTCGTAGCGCTTCTCGCAGAAGTCTATGCAGATGCCCAAGTGCTCGGGGGTACCCGTGGCCAGGAAGTCGATGGGGTTGGCTACCGATGAGCCAGGATAGAGTTGTTCCTTCAGTTCCTCGCCGATCTTCTTGTCGAGCATGGGCACGTTCATGCCGCCCTTGCTCAGGGCATCGGTCAGCATCACGCCAGGACCGCCGGCATGGGTGACGATAGCCACGTTCTTGCCGGTCATCTCGGGCAACGTGAGCACGCAGCCGATGGTGGTCAACTGGTCGCGCGAGTAGCAGCGCACGATGCCTGCCTTGCGGAACAGGGCATCAACAGCGGTGTCGCTCGATGCGATGGCACCGGTGTGGGATGATGCGGCGCGGCTACCGCTCTCGCTCGAACCCGACTTCACGGCAGCGATGCGGCAACCCTTGTTGATGAGCGAGCGTGCATGCTTGAGCAGACGCTCGGGGTGGGAGATATTCTCGATATAGAGCAGCTTGACCTTGGAGTCGCGCTCGGGGTCAAAGTGCTCGTCCATGTATTCCAGCACGTCCTCGATACCGATCTGCTTACCGTTACCGATCGACCACACGCTGTTAAACTGCAGGCCCTTGCTCACGCCCGAGTCGATGATGAACACGGCGGTAGCACCCGAGCCGCTGATGAAGTCGGCACCCTTGGGACTCAAGGCGGGGATGGGCAACGTGAACACACTGTGATGGTTGGTGGTCAACAGGCCGATGCAGTTGGGGCCGATAAGAGCGGCACCATATTTCTCGCAGGTGTCAAGGATGTGCTGCTCCAGGATGGCACCCTCGTGGGTCTCCTCGCCGAAGCCGGCGCTGATGATGATGAACGCGCGCACGCCCTTGTGCTCTGTCAGGTAGTCCACATAGTCGGGACAGTACTTCGCTGCCACTACCAGGATGGCCAGGTCGGCATTGGGCAGGTCCTTCATGTCATGGTGGGCTTGGATGCCTTGCACCACGTCCTCCTTGGGGTTGAGGACGTAAAGATCACCCTTGAAACCGCCCTGCTTCAAGTTGCGCACGATAGCGCCACCGGGCTTCTGCTCGTTGTTGCTGCCGCCAATGACGACAATACTCTTGGGATTCAGTAATTGCTGGTTAATCATTATTAATATAATTAGTTTTAAGATGTTAGTTCTATGGTCTAATCGGCAGCAAAGGTACACAAAATAATCGACAATCATCGTGATTATCGATTATTTAATGTGAATGTGAGAGTGTGATTGCTTCCCTTAATGAGTCAGCAAGTATGAAATGAATTCAGTCACATCGTCGATGTTGAAGGTGCCGTTGTCGTCAAAATCTCCTCTTAACGATTTGGCGCTGTTGTTCAGCAGTAGATCAATCATCTGGGTCAAATCGTTGACGTTAAGCACGTTGTTGCCGTCTAAATCGCCAAGTATTCCGCTTGAATCGCCATGCAGTTTAATGGTTACCAGAGGCACTCCAGCACTGTTGCAATAGACCTTGAGCAAGGCTTGGTGAGATCCTGTTGCGTGGGGTGCGTAGGTGATGGCTACGGTACACAAATTGGCGATGGAACTCGATTTGACTATCCTGGCCGTGAATTGGCTTTTGTCGGTGCCCTCGAGAGTGAGAGAGTAACCGCTGGACAGCGAACTCGGGCCAAAGGTCAATAACATATTATTATTGTCATTGGACATGACCACGGGCTGATTGGGGTCTTGCGGAACCTCGGCATCGGCAAATCGGATGCCGCCTGTGCGGGTGACCATTTGGCCAACGAGGGCAGTGAACTCTTCGACCTGATTGTTGATGAACATCTGTTCAGGATAGACGGCATCGACGTGGATAGGGATGATGACGTCCTCGGCATCCATGCTGGTCAGCGTGATGCTGGCAGGGGAGATGTAATAGGAAACGGGAGAGCATTTTACTGTCACGACGACACCGCTGGCGGCACTTTGCGGAGTGATGGTCTGTGGGGTCACCTGGTAGTAGGCGCTCTTGTTGCCTGTCACAGCCAGATTGATATTGTCATCCAGGTTATAACCGTTCACGATAAACGTCTCGGTCACGGGGTAGCCGATCTCGACTTGACCATAATCAAGTGTCTCGACGCTCGCCGCGATTGCCGGAGTTGTGTTGTCGCTCATTGTTTGGCTGGCCCAGCCTTGAGTCGATGCAAGCGCCAGGGCGAGCATGAGAAGTGATTTGTATTTCATCTTGAGTTAGAATTTTGAGGGTTGATGATACATTCCATTGAATGCTGTTTGCTCTATTGATTTGCAAAATTCACAATTTTTTTTGAAATACACAACAACTTTATTCAAGAACCACTGAATCAGGTGAGCCTTTCACGTCGGGGCATCAATTCAACATATGCGTATGGGCCGGTGTGCCGAGCGCTTCTTTTCCTGCCATTTTGGTCAAAAATGTTTAAAAATTTTGTTGGGTGCAGATTAATGTGTAACTTTGTGAGTTGAAAAATACTTCTAATACAAAATTTTATATAGATAATATTATCTAAACCTTATAATAATGAGAAAGTTACTCTTAGGTGATGAGGCTATCGCCCAGGGCGCGCTTGATGCGGGTCTGAGTGGTGTGTATGCCTATCCAGGTACTCCCTCGACCGAGATCACGGAGTACATTCAGAATTCTAAGTTAGCGGTGGAACGCAACGTTCATCGCCGCTGGAGTGCTAACGAGAAGACGGCTATGGAGGCCGCTCTGGGTATGTCCTTCATGGGCAAGCGTGCCATGGTCTGCATGAAGCATGTGGGCTTGAACGTGTGCGCCGACCCGTTCGTTAACTCGGGCATGACCGGTGTCAATGGCGGTCTGGTGGTCCTCGTGGCCGACGACCCCTCGATGCACTCTTCCCAGGACGAGCAGGACAGCCGCTTCTATGGCAAGTTCGCGATGATTCCCACGCTGGAGCCCAGCACTCAGCAGGAGGCCTACGACATGATGGAGATGGCCTTCGCCCTGAGCGAGGAGGTTTGCCTCCCCGTGCTCATGCGTGTGACGACCCGCATGGCCCACAGCCGTGCCGTTGTCGAGGTCAAGGAAACTCCGCGTGCCGAGAACGAGTTGAACTACAATGCCCAGGCTAGCCACTGGGTGCTGTTGCCTGGCAACGCCATCAAGCGCAACATCACCGTCACTGGCCAGCAGGCCGAGCTCGAGCAGCGTGCCGTCGAGAGCAAGTACAACAAGTATGTTGACGCTGCCGATCACTCGCTGGGTATCATCGCTTCGGGTATCGCCTATAACTACTTGATGGAGTGCTATCCCGATGGTTGCCCCTATCCCGTGTTGAAGATCAGCCAGTATCCCATGCCCAAGGAGCTCATTCGCCGCATGACAGCCGAGTGCGAGTCTGTCCTCATTGCCGAGGAGGGTCAGCCCTTCATCGAGGACCTCGTGCGTGGTGTGATGCCCGGCAATGCCGTGATCAAGGGTCGCCTCACTGGCGAGCTGCCCCGCACTGGTGAGCTCAGCCCCGACGCGCTCAAGCGTGCCCTGGGTGTCGAGGTTCGTGAGGGATATGCCAGCTGTGAGGATGTCGCTCCGCGTCCCCCCGCATTGTGCCAGGGTTGCGGTCACCGCGACGTTTACACCGCCCTCAACGAGGTATTGAAGGATTATCCCAACGCCCGCGTGTTTGGCGACATCGGTTGCTACACCCTGGGCTTCATGCCTCCCTTCAAGGCCATCCACTCCTGTGTTGACATGGGTGCCAGCATCACCATGGCCAAGGGTGCCAGCGATGCCGGCCAGTGGCCCGCCGTTGCCATCATCGGTGACTCGACCTTTACCCACTCGGGTATGACGGGTCTGCTCGATGCCATCAACGAGAATGCCAACATCACCGTCATCATCAGCGATAACCTCACCACGGGTATGACTGGTGGTCAGGATTCGGCAGGTACAGGCAAGTTCGAGGCCATCTGCCGAGGCTTGGGTCTGCCCGAGGAGCACCTGCGCGTGGTCGTTCCCCTGCCCAAGAATATGCCCGAGATCACGCAGATGCTGCGTGAGGAGATTGAGTACCGCGGCACTAGCGTGATCATCCCGCGCCGCGAGTGCATGCAAACATTACAACGTCATCTCAAACAAAAGAAAGCACAGGAGGCAAAGAAATGAAGACTGATATCATTTTGTGCGGCGTGGGTGGACAAGGTATCCTCTCCATCGCAACCGTTATTGGCGAAGCCGCCATGCACGAGAATCTTTATATCAAGCAGGCCGAGGTTCATGGTATGTCACAGCGTGGCGGTGACGTGCAGTCCAACCTGCGCATCAGCAGTGACCCCATCAACAGCGACCTGATCGCCCTCGGCTCGGCCGACGTGATCATCTCGATGGAGCCCATGGAGGCCCTGCGCTATCTGCCTTTCTTGAGCAAGGAGGGCTGGATCATCACTTCGAGCAAACCCTTTGTCAACATCCCCAACTATCCCGACGTGGACAAGGTGATGGCCGACCTGAACAAGGTCAAGAATGTCATCATTCTCGACATCGAGCAGCTGGCCAAGGATAACGATGTTCCCCGCTCAGCCAACGTCATTCTGCTGGGTGCTGCCCAGAAGGCCCTTGGCATCGAGTATGAGAAGCTGGAGAACGCCATCCGCCGCGTCTTTGGCCGCAAGGGCGACGCCGTCGTGGATGCCAACCTCAAGGCTCTTGCCATCGGAAAGGAGGCTCAGCGATGAGACCCACCCCCATTAGCCGCGAGATCATCGACCGCGCGATTGAGGAGTATGGCATCATGGACTATGCCAACGCCACCATCCGTGAGGTCAAGGCCATCGCCGAGCGTGCCGAGCGCGAGTCGGGACAGGAGTTTATCAAGATGGAGATGGGTATCCCCGGACTGCCCGCTGCCAAGATCGGTGTCGAGGCACAGATCAAGGCGCTGCAGAACGGCTGCGCCCGCCTCTATCCTGCCTTGCCTGGCGAGCAGATGATCAAGGATGCCACCTCGCGTTTTATCAAGGCGTTTATCGACGTTGATATCCCTGCCGAGTGCTGTGTGCCCACCGTCGGCTCGATGCAAGGCACCTTCGCCTCGTTGCTCACCATCACCCAGAGCAACAAGAAGAAGAACAAGGCCCTGTTCATCGATCCTGGTTTCCCCGTGCAGAAACTCCAGCTCGAAATTCAGGATGTCCCCTATGAGACCTTCGACATCTATGAGTTCCGTGGTCCCAAGCTGCGTGCCAAACTCGAGGAGTATATGTCCAAGGGTGACGTTTGCTGCTTGATCTACAGCAACCCCAACAATCCCGCATGGATCTGCTTGACCGAGGACGAGCTCAAGGACATCGGTGAGCTGGCTACCAAGTATGACGTGATCGTGCTTGAGGACCTGGCCTACTTTGCCATGGACTTCCGCGTTGACCTGAGCAAACCCTTCCAGCCGCCTTTCCAGCCCACTGTGGCCAAATATACCGACAACTACATCATGCACATCAGTGGCAGCAAGGCCTTCTCCTATGCCGGCGAGCGCATTGCGATGACCTGCATCAGCCCGGCCATCTTCAACCGCCACTATCCTGATCTGTCGGCACGCTACGACGGACTGCCCTTCGGCAAGGTGTTCATCACCCGCACGCTGTATGCCCTGTCATCAGGTACGAGCCACAGCGCCCAGTTTGCACTGGCCGCCATCATGGAGGCTGCTTGCAATGGCGAATACGACTTCCGCGACGACGTTATCGTCTATGGCGAGCGCGCCCACAAGTTGAAGGAGATCTTCACGCGTCACGGCTTCCGCATCGTCTATGGCATGGACGGTGACCAGCCCATCGCCGACGGCTTCTACTTCACCATCGGCTACGGCAACATGACCAGTGGTGAGTTGGCCCGCGAGTTGATGTACTACGGTGTGAGCGCCATCTGCCTGGCTACCACGGGCTCCTGGCAAGAGGGTCTGCGTGTGTGCACCTCGTTTATTCAGGATCACCAGTACGAGATTCTTGACGAGCGCATGGCCATCTTCGCCGAGAACAACCCCATCGACTAATATGATAGGTTAAGAAACTGTATTTTATTTTTCTGAGAATACACGCACAATAATGATGCGGGAGAGTCACGCCAATTGACCTTCCCGCATTATTTTTCCTGGGGAATACACTCATTTTGTGTATTTTTGCACTTGTAATCAAACTAAATCTTTACAACGATGGATATCAATAGACGTGAATTCTTGCGCCGCCTGGGCATTGCCACGGGCTCGGCGGCTGCGTTGGCGGCTCTGGAGCCGTTCAGCTCGCTGGCTGGCACGACTAGCAGTCATCAATCCCCGGTCACAGCCCCCGATGAGGCCGTGCGCATGACCTACCGCGTGCAGCGCGGCACGGGCGAGCAGGTGTCGCTGCTGGGCTTCGGCATGATGCGCCTGCCTCGGGACAACCAGGAGTTGGTCAACCAACTGGTGGACTATGCCATAGCCCACGGCGTGAACTACTTTGACACCGCCCCGATGTATGGCGGCGGCCTCAACGAGGGTATCACTGGCACAGCCTTGAGCCGTCATCCCCGCGAGAAATACTATGTGGCTACCAAGATGTCCAACTACAATGAGCGCTTGTGGAACCTCGACGAGGCCAAGCAGATGTATGAGAATTCCTTTAAGGAACTCCGGGTGGAATACATCGACTACTACCTGTTGCACGGAGTGGGGCAGGGTGGCATGGAGAACCTGAACCGCCGCTTCATCGACAACGGCCTGCTCGATTTCCTCCTCGGCGAGCGCGAGGCGGGCCGCATCCGCCATCTGGGATTCTCCTATCATGGCGACGTGAGCGTGTTCGATTGGCTCATCGACCACAACGACAAGTATCACTGGGACTTCGTGCAGATCCAGATGAACTTCCTCGATTGGCGTCATGCCTCCCTCAACAAGGAGGGCCGCAAGCGTGATGCCGATGCCGAATATCTCTACGACAAACTGGCCAAAGCTGGCATACAGGTCGTGGTGATGGAACCCCTGCGCGGCGGCTCGTTGGCCAATATGCCCGACGAGTATGCCAGCCAGTTGCGGACCATGCGACCCGATGCCCTGCCTGCCGAGTGGGCCTTCCGCTGGGTGGGTTCTCATCCCAACATCTTGACCACCCTGAGTGGCATGAATCAGATGGAGCACTTGCAGCAGAACATCCGCACCCACTCGCCCCTTGACTTGTGTACTGATGCCGAGAATGCCTTGCTCGAGAAAATAGCCGACGGCATGGCGGGCATTCCCGTCATCCCATGCACCGCTTGTGCCTACTGTATGCCGTGCCCCTATGGTGTGGACATCCCTGGCAACTTCAGCTTCTATAACGAGGCCATCAACCAGCACATCCTGCCCTTGCCTGAGCCATCCGAGCCCGATTATGCCGAGCGCAAGGAGCGTTTCCTCACTGGCTATCGAGGGGCTCTTTCAGCCGATGCCCGCGCCAACCAGTGCGTCGATTGCGAGGCCTGCCTGTCCAAGTGCCCGCAGCAGATACGCATCCCCAACCAGATGAGCCGCATCGTCGAGATTCTCCGCAAGTCCTGACGACAATTCCCTGAAATGGAAGACAAGAAGGATAAGAAAGACAAGAAATACAATAATCAATTGGTAATCAACAAATTGTCCTTCTTTCTATGTTGCACACCAAGGGAATTAACATTTTTAACATTCTAGCACAAAAAGTTCAAGAATAGTTAGTATCTTTGTGGTCAGAGAGTTGAAACGGAAACGGGCTCTGCTGAGGAGCAACCCGCCAGGGAT
>JAFTEU010000137.1 GCA_017453505.1 Muribaculaceae bacterium | reverse complement strand
TTCCTATGTGCATAGCAGCTCCGATTTTGAATTGGGCACAAAGGTACGCAATTCATGGTTCGGACAAGGTGTTTTAATGACAAGTCGCTGTGCATGAGGAATTTAATTTTATAATTAACAATTTTTAAGAGACATTAGTGTTAATTATTTGTGGATTTTTGAAATCATTCGTATATTTGTGCCATGTTTTCTATAAGTTTTACTTTCATTTTTTAATATTTTTACTATGACAAAAGGTTTACGAACTCTATGGTGTGGTGTGCTGGCTGCACTCGTGCTGGCTTTGCCTGCATTGGCCCAGGCACCACAAGATAGCGACCTGTCGAGCGGGTCGCAGAAGAACCGTAAAACGTATGCTCAATTGAGTCTTTCGCATTTGCTTCCGGCAGCTGTGAATGACCTGAAAGCTCCCAACCGCGCTGCTGGCGAGGTGGTCGATGAACATGGCATCATCACGCAGCCTGCCGAGGGCGAGTTGAAGACTTACGAGCGTACTGGCCAGGGCATGCTTGGCGAGGATTACGGTGATGGCATGTTCCTGTACTATGAGGAGCAGGACGGCACGATTGAGGTAGTGGAGTGCAGTGACGGAACGGTGTATTTCAAAGACCTCATCTACGGCTATCAACGTGGCTATTGGGTGAAGGGTACAAAGATTGGCAACACGATCAGTGTCGCTGCCAATCAGCCCTTGTATTATTCCGAGGAGTACAATGCCTCGATTACTCTGCGCTGGGCTCATGGCATGGGTGATGGCACCATCGAGCCGGCAGACAGTCACGCTGATGGCTTTACTTTTACCATTGGCGATGATGGCAGCCTGACGCTGGAAGGCACGACAGAGTTCAATCAGGGTGCCGAGAACTACTTTATCGGCCTGTTCTGGAGTGACAACAATGAATATGCTATCTATGGCGACGCGCTGACGGTGTATAAGCCGATCAACATTGTCACTCAGGTCGATGTGCTGCCCTATGTCAACGGCTTCACGACGATGGGCGACCAGCGGTCGTTCACCATTGTCGATGGTAATGAAGACAACAGCACATGGTATGCGTTTGACGGGAAGTTCTCTCACTTCGGCAGCTATGACTATGATGCCGACGACTGGCTCATCTCGCCCGCCATCAAGCTGGAGGCCGGCAAGAACTACTATGTGGCCTTTGACACGTGGAAGAACACCGACGAGGCCGAAAAGACCATCGAACTCAAGATGGGCAGGGATGCCTCTCCTGCTGCATTGACGCAGGATGCCATTGCTGCTGTCGCTGTCGAGTCATTGGGTGCTGTCACGATGGAAAACGACAGGCTGACTGTTGACGAGACTGGCTACTACTACTTTGGCATCCACGACATCAGCGAGGCCGGTGGCTATTCGTTGTATGTTGACAACTTCATCATCGAGGAAGGCGCTGCCAACAATGCCCCTGCTGCCATTACCGACTTGCAGGTGGTTCAGGCTGCCGACGCACTGAAGGCTACCGTCAGCTTCACAGCTCCCGACAAGGCCTTTGATGGCTCAGCATTGACAACTAACCTGACGAAGGTTGAGGTGCTGCGCGACGGTGTGGTGGTGAATACACTTGAGGATCTCGTTCCGGGTTCCGCCCAGCAGTTTGAGGATGAAGGCATGACTATTGGTAATCACACTTACACAGCCATTGCCTACAACGAAAACGGAAAAGGCCAGAAGTCGCCGACAATCACCGTGTTCTTCTTCGAAGCTCAGGATATACCCTATACCGTTGTTTTTGACGACCCGAGCGTGCTCAACGTGCTGAACATCATCGATGCCAATGATGACGGCAATACGTGGGAATGGAATGGCTACAATAATGCGCTGATATATCCTCCCAGCTACAATGCCGACGCCGACGACTATCTGGTGGTGATGCCTGTCAGGGCTGAAGCCGGCAGGAACTATAAAGTGACATTTACCGCTCACACTGGATACGCAGCCGAGCGCTTTGAGGTACTGGCAGGTCGTCAGGGTACACCCGATGCCCTCACCATGACTGTCATACCCGCTACAGCGTTCCAGGCTGACGACGCTACAGATTTTGAGGGCAGCTTCACAGCCAATGAAAGCGGGCTTTATTTTGTCGCTATCCATTGCATCAGCGATATGTACGCTTATGACTTGTTTGTTGACAAGCTGGTCATTGAGAAGGGTGCAGAGCCTACTGCTCCTGCCGCAGTCAGCGACCTGGCGGTAGTTCCGGGCGAACTGGGTGCCAAGCTGGCAAATGTGACATTTACCGCGCCGTCAAAGGCTATCGACGGCACGGCTTTAACCGAGAATCTGACGAAGATTGAGCTGCTGTGCGACGGTGTGGTCGTAGAAACGGTGGAGAATGTCGAGCCCGGTGCTGCTGTCGAGATCATCACCACGGTCGAGACCCCCAACTACTATACCTATCAAGTGATAGCCTACAATGCCTCGGGCGCTGGCCTGCCGAGCGACAAGGTAAAGGTGTGGATTGGCCAGGACGCACCCGGCAACTTCTACGGTGTGCAGGCTACAGACAACGGTACCAGCGTCGAGTTCAGTTGGCCAATGGTCACCGAGGGTGCCAACGGCAACTACCTGAACCCCGATGATGTGGAGTATCAGATCTTGGCCACCGAGTTCAACGGTTGGAGCTATGACTTTACCGATGTTCTTGGCAGCGTGACGGGTGCCGACCACTATACCCTTGAGTTCAACACCGATGAGGGTGAGCAGCAGTTCACCACCTGGGGTGTCAAGCCTGTCAACGAGGCTGGTGAGGGCTATCCCCTGAGTGTGACGCTACTCACAGGAGCGCCCTACGGGCTGCCCTTCGAGGAGAGCTTTGCCGATGGTGGTGATTCCCACTTGTGGGAAAAGGATAGCGATGCTTCGCTGTATATCGTGGATCAAGCCTCGGACGATGACGGCTATGGACTGGCCATGACCACAACGTGGTTCACGGGAGACTTTGCTCTGACGTCGGGCAAGCTGGCGTTGCAAGGCGCTTCCAACCCCGTGCTCTATTTCGATGTAAAGAGCAGTGGCGTTGAGACGCTTCTAGTCATGGGAAGCGAACTTGCCGGAGAACCCATCCTGCTGCACGAGGTGACGCTCAGCAACGAGTGGAACACCATCAGGATACCGCTCAATGATATCAAGGATGCCCGCTACTCGAGGCTGGCCTTTATCGCCTCGTTCTTCAATCCATCGAGCGAAGATTGGATGAGCGGTACCATCACATCGTGGGGCGATGCTGTGTTCTTCGACAACATACGTATTATTGACGAAGATAACACAGGAATCGTCAGTGTGCAGAGTGACGAGGCCACCACTCAAAGCGGCATCTTCACAATCGACGGACGCCGCGTGAGCAGCACATCGGATCTCAAGGGCTTCTACATCGTTAACGGCAAGAAAATCTACATCAAGTAAGAGAGCCACGAGAAGCTCATCGTCAAGTGAGGGGGACGTCAACGGTGGACATTCCCCCTCACCTTTTTGTGTGATATGCTTTTGCTCATCCCAGCCCTGGCGGCACGTTGATTTTTCGCTCCAATTAGCGAGGCAATGATATGGATGTTGGCTCTGTGATGAAACGTCTCTACATTTAATATTTGTATTTAAGTCCCGCAAGTGGATGACTTGCTGATTTTTCTGCGAATATACAAAACCTTTTGCTGCTACCGAAGATAAACTTCAGCGAATGTGGCTCCGCCTTGGTGTAGAATCATTAGGGTGTCCGGTAAAAATTCCGTTAGGAGCAGTCATGACCTGACCGCATACCTACTCTGGGTCAAGACGGATAGTAAATTCTATAGCCTCAACGACTCCCTCAACCGATTGATAATGCGGGCATGAGACACCGATGGAGTCTCCCCTTTGTGCATTAATCGCGAAGTAACCACTGTCATCAGTGGTGACATCCTTTGCAGAACTTGTTGTCTTGATAACGGCACCAGGCAATGGGCGGCCATAATGGTCATACACATAGCCATAAATATAAGGCCATTTCATTGATGAATTCGCTATTGGTACTATCGGGAAGAACTGGAAAAATCGCTCGGGCAAGAGACGAATGTTCATCACATTGCCACATACCGTCGTCTTAACTGTTTCATAACCAACACAGGTGACTTGAAGCTCAGCACCCAGCCATGCATCAAGGGTATAGTTGCCATCAAAATCTGTTGCCGCACCAATTCTGGTGCCATCGATGACAACCGCAACACCGATAATGGGCTCATTGTTCCCGTCTAAGATCTGGCCAGTTACCTTGATAGGCTGCTTGTCGCCCTCGACCGATTGGGCAGGGGCGACTCCAACCCCGAGAACTATAAGCAAGAAGAACGAGACGGTTATTCTGATGAATTGTGTCATATCAGTAGTGATTTAGTAGTTGATTTGGCAAAGGTAGAGTATTTTCCAGTAAAAAAAATTTTTTAGGTAATGATATAGCAGCTGGCCCAAACCCTGCGGGGCTAATGCGAATTACACTAATTTGACTAATTGAATGCGAATATTTTATATTTATTCGTGAAATTCGTCTCATTTCGCGATAATTAGCATTAAAATAATCTGACAGGGCGGGCTGCTATATCGTTTCCTTAATAAATCAAGCCGACGAGCCAGATGGGTAGTTTCTTGCCGATGGGAAAGTCTATGTCGTCGGCAAGGATATAGGAATTGGGGTTATCAGCCATTTGCTGTTGCGTCTTGTGTTTGCCGTCCATCACAAGGGTGATTTCCCCGTCAACCTTAAAGTCGCCTTGCTCCTTGCCGTATTCTACCGTGTGCTTCGTGGACAGTTGATTAACCACAAAACATTCCTGGATTGTACCGAAGTTCAACTGGCTGCTTAAGGCATAGAGGATATTGGGGTTATGGATATAGATCCTGTCAGGCTTCTGCATTCTAGTCACCGATTTCTTATCGGCATAAAGCAGATGCAGCAACTCTGCTTTTTCCAGGCTCGACAAGTAACTCATCACCGTGTTCTTGTTCAGCTCCAGGTAATCAGCTAACTTGGTGATGTTGACCTTGTGAGGGGGATTGTCACATAGGTACAGCAGCATGGCTTTCAGCTTGCGCGTATAGGCCGGATCAACATTACAGAATTGAGGTATCTCTTGATCGATGATGCCCCTCACCACATCCTCGAGGCGACTGTCGTAATCCGCGGCAGTTGCCTTATAAAAGGGATAGTAACCCACACGCAGGTATAGTTCAAACATATTCTCGGGACTCACGGGCTCAAACAGTTCGTTGACCTCCTTGCAGATTGCATCGGCATTTTCAAGGATGCTCTTTAACGGGTGTCGAGGGAGCCATTTGCCCTTGTGGAATTTGATGAACTCACGGAAAGACAGTCCCGGCATGTGATAACTCGAGACACGACTAGAGAGATCGGCCTGCGAGTTCAGGATCGGCATCAGCGACGATGCCGTGAAGGTTATTTTCAAGTCGGGCCACAGGTCAATGATTTCTTTGATCTCTTTGCTCCAGGTGGGATATTGGTGCACCTCGTCAAGAAACAGATGAATTCCTCCCTGTTCGTGAAACTTTTCGGCAACGTCAAGCAAGCTGTGGTTGATGAAGTACATGCTGTCCAAGACACAGTAGAGTGCTTTTCCGGCATTAAAGCCATAGTTGAGCTTGATGTATTGGCGCATGAGTGTGGTTTTCCCTACACCCTTCGAGCCGCAGATAGCCACAAGTTGCTTATTCCAGTCGATGACATCCATTTGCTGGCGCAATTTGCGTGTATCGACTTGCGAAATGAGCATTCGATGTTTCTTGAAAAGAGTTTCCATAACAGAAGCGTGTGAAAATAATGAAGGCAAAATTAAGGGAAAAGCATGACAACAACAAGAAAAAAAGGACGGAAATGCTTATCATGGTAAGCGATTTTTAAAATTATCGCTTATCGTGATAAGCGTTTATTGAGAATTTTCGCTTATTAGAGTAAGCGAAAATAGGCGAAAATCACCGATGAGTGCAATGCGTGTCTTTTATTTGTGAGATTTTCTTAAACCATTTATTAATAGGTGTTTATGAGCCATTTTTTGACAAAGAAAACCGGTTTCCATGACTGAAAAATCTCCAGAATGGGCTAAGATGATACGACTGCCCCAAAATGGTCTCGTAATAGTATACTATAGTGGCGCGCACTTAGAAACACGTCAATGATACAAAAAATCATTTAAAACAAATATATCAATCTTTCAAAATTTCAAGAAAATGGACGAAGTGATTATTAACAACAAAGCCGCGATGCGACGGGTGGAGATGGCAGCAGGTCTGGAAAAACAAATTGAACGGCAAGCATGGATGACCGTTTCACGAAAACGCCCCCTGACATCAACTCACCTCGAACGGTACGAACAACAGCTCCTGTGGGACGAGGTGTCCCGAAACAACGAAATCCAGTGGACCATCGAGATGGCCCTGCGTTGGAAAGAAAAACTGAACTGGAACCTGTTCTCAAGATTCGCCCACGGCCAGGCGGTAACGGCCCAAGGAATCGAAGCCCTCGCACACCTGTGGGACTGGAAAGCCCTCACCACGAACCCCAACGTGAGAATGACCAACGAACTTGTCCGCAAGTTCATGACCAAATGGGACTGGAGCGCAATGGCCTGGCGCTCATGGGAAGACTACGACGCCCGCGAGTTCTACTCCCAATTCTTCGAGCGAGTCCCCTTGAACGGATTCAGCGGATCAAAACTGGAGTTTGCCCTCCACCATCAAGAAGTGGAACGCCTTTGGAAAGAGATGAACGAGCAATGAGAATCCTTGAGAACCTGACGACGACCGAACGCCTGACCCTGCTGGAGCAAATCTACGCTCCCGGGGCGGGTGTCCGTCTTGAACAATCCTCATGCCCGTTGAGCGACATGGAATGGATGTTTGACTTCAATGAAGTGAACCTGGTCGAGAGTCGATTCACCCACGACAACGCTAACGACATCTTCACTGATTTGAGAAACCTGCTCATGCCGATTTCTGGCGTACATCCGAACTACGGCCTGCTGTGCTTCATCCACATCATCTTGCCCGCTGGCAATAGCGACAACGAGCCATTCATCAAGGATACTCAACGCTTCATCGACGACTGCAAGTCCTTGGATATGGTATTTGACCATTTCTTCAGCACAAGCACCGCCCAAGATGACATCATCCTGCGAGCCGTCTTCGTCGATAACGAGAAACTCGACAACATCCGCGACTGGGCAACAAAAGACAGTAGGATATAACAACAAATTTTAGTAATTTCCTAAAATCCGCAACTCATAGTCATGCGGCCAGATTTAGCTGTCAGGTGTCCGATTTGACGGTTTTCTTGCCGTCATGGCTGTGGTAATGTATGGTTCTCACACAGCATCCCCTTACCCCGTCAGGCATTACAGGGGCATTATGCTGTCTTTAACCCGCGAAGTCGGATTCT
>JAFTEU010000136.1 GCA_017453505.1 Muribaculaceae bacterium | reverse complement strand
TTCCAGTGCTTGGGATTGTGGGAAGCCGTGATGATGATACCACCACACGCGTGCTCGCCCACCACGGCGAGCTCGGTCGTCGGAGTGGTAGCAAGACCGATGTTAACGACATCGAAGCCCATTCCCATCAACGTGCCGACGACAGTGTTGAGCACCATGCGGCCAGACAAACGGGCATCGCGGCCGACGACAATCACGTTGGAGTTAACGGGCGAGTTGCGGCGCATGAAAGTGGCATAGGCCGACGTGAACTTGACGATATCCAGCGGCGAGAGTCCATCGCCAGCCTTGCCGCCGATGGTGCCGCGGATACCTGATATGGATTTGATAAGTGACATACTAGATAAATAGGGATTTGTGGGTTCTAGGTATAAATGATTAAATCTGGCTATGGAAATAGCGGATGTGGTAGAAGAAGGGCATCACATAGGTGATCTCGCTTGTGAAACCATACTGAGACTTGATGATGAGGTTCACCTCGCACTCGACGCCAAGGAAAAGCAACGGATACTGGATTCCATAGCCCCATTGAGACGTTGAAGGCAAGCTGTAGTCAGCATACTTGAAAGTGCAGGGAGCCTCGTTCATTGAGGTCTCATTGCCGCTATACACAATCCATGTGCCATTGGCATACCATGTCGAAAGGCTATAGCGTGAATAACGGAAATAAACAGGCTGGCCGGTCTTGGCCTTATCGCTGATACGGTCACCGGCATCAAGCACCTGCATATATACGTTTCCATCAGGATCGACACGATAGAACGGAGCGTCAGGGCCCACCTCAAAGACTGAGTCCTTAGGGACTGACATCACCACACGATGGTTAGCCAAATAGGCATTGACAGCATTACGCTCCTCATTCAGGCGATCGGCGTAACTCTGGTCGTTGTTACAGGATGAGAGTGTAATGAGGGCAAACAACCCCAATAAAACACTAAGACTGAAAATCTTCTTCATTATTATATATTAATATCTATTGTTGTTCTTGTTCTTGAGTTGGTTGTTCTTGAATCCCGGCATCGGGAAAGAGATCCTTCATCACCTGGTAAAACAAGGCCACTGCCTCATCCAGGGTGCCGTAGAAATCACCACCTGCCGCATTCTCATGGCCACCGCCATTGAAATACTTGGAGCAAATGCTGCTCACCGAGAAATCACCTTGTGAACGGCATGACACCTTGATGCGGTCAGGGTCCTCGCGCATGAACACGCTCCAGTAGATGTTGGGGATTGCAAGCGGCTTGTTGACCAGCGTCTCGGTGTCGCCACGATTGTAATTAAAGCGTTCGAGTTCCTCCTTGTCAAGAACGATAAAGGCCGCGCCCTGTTCCGGAAAGAGTCTCATCTTCTGGCTGATGGCATAGCCCTGCAGGCGCAGGCTATCGGCGCTGAAGGTGTTCATGGCCTTGTTATAGAGGTAAATGCGGTCGATGCGACGACGCATGATTGAGGCTAAAATCTCATAAAACTCGGGATTGTCGCAGCTGTAGGCAAAGCCCCCCGTATCGGTAGTGAGGCCCACATACAGGCAACTGGCAGCATGGCGGTCCATGAAGCGCAGCAGGCCCATCTGCATGAGCACACGGAATACCAATTCACATGTCGAAGAAGCCTCGGGATGAGAAATGACCAGGTCAAAAACATCCTCGGGGTCAAGGTGATGATCGATGAGCACCCGCTTGGTCTTGAGGGGAGTAATCACCTCACCCAAGCGGTCAATGCGCTTGATGGCATTGTAGTCCAAGCACATGATGAGTTGGGCCTCGTTAAGGGCATGACAAGCACGCAGTTCCTGCTTGGTGTACACGATGATATCACGGGTGCCGGGAATAAACTCTAGCGCCTTGGGCACCATGTCGGGTGTCACGACAACAGCATCCTTGCCCAGTCGCTTGAGGATATGGCACAGGGCAAGAGAGGAGCCCAGCGCATCCCCGTCGGGCGACTTGTGGCAGGTGATGACAATGCGCTGCACGCCGTTGATGAGTGCCTGTAGCCGCTCTATATTGTTTTCATCAATAATGTGACTTATCATTTGATTGAAAAAGCTATATTCTGCAAAGGTAAGACTTTTTCGCCAACCAGCGCCATTCAAGCAGGTTTAATTAAAGTTAATGCCATTGAGTGACCCTGTCTCACATCTTGTAACCCAAGCGGACAAACACGGGATAATGATCGGACGGCTGACGGCGTTGATAGCGGCTGAAAGATATCTCCTGAGGCGCGTCATGGCCCTTGATTGTCCCCTCATCGTTATCACCGGGAATCCAGTAGCTGTTGGTCAAGACACCATAGGCATCGACCTGCAATGAGGGAGAGACAAAGACGTGATCGATGCGGCTTGTCGTGAAAAGATTCACGTCAAAGGAGTTGAAAGTGCCGTTCTCGGCAAAACGCAGCCTCGCGGCCTGATATGAATCCATGAGGATGCCCGATTCGGTGAAAATGCGATATATCTCATCGGTCTGGTCCACATTGAAGTCTCCAGTAACAATCACGGGCGCGCCATGAGCGATCTCTTGAATCTTTCTCACGATCAGCTTTGCGGCCTCACGACGAGCCACGACACCCACATGATCCATGTGCAGATTGAAAAAATAGAAAGCATCATCATCGGTAGCCGTCTGGCCTGTAAACCTGCCCCAAGTGCAGATGCGCACACAAGCGGCATCCCAGCCCAACCCGGGACGATCTGGTGTCTCACTGAGCCAGAAATTGCCACTGTCAAGCAAGCGCACCTTGTCCTGCTTATAAAAAATAGCGGCATACTCGCCAGCCGTGGCACCGTCATCACGGCCGACACCGATGTAGCCGTATCCGTCAAGTCTCTCAAGCATATCCTGCAATTGGCCGTGGAGCACTTCCTGCGTGCCCAAGACATCAGGGGACATGAAATTGATCTGGTCACAGATCACTTGACAACGCTTTCCCCACACGTTACCTTTGAGACTATCCCCCGCATTCTTATACCTTATATTATAAGAGCCAACCAGCAACTGTGAGGAGAGTTGCAAAGTGACAGTAGCCAAAAACAGAACAGAAAGAAATAACTTTTTCATTGCGCATCATTGTTTATAGGTGCAAATATAGCATATTTTTCACGAAATTATCAATATCAGGTTGGCAGAATACACCAAAATCGTTAACTTTGCACTGATAGAAACACTGAGCCGGAATAATTATACCCGGAAATAAACACGAACCGAACATAGACTCGATTATGCTTCAAGATATCTATAATGACATCATCAGCCCGGATGTAAATCTGGCGGGATCCATCACCAAACTGGTACTGAGCCTGGTGCTGGGAGCCGTCATCGGGATTGAGCGTCGCCGCAAGGGACAAATCGCAGGACTAAGAACATTTGCCCTCATCTCGATGGGCGCGACACTGGCCATGCTCATTTCCATCTATATACCACAGGAGTATATGGGTCTGAAAAACGGCGACCCTGGACGCATCGCGGCCCAGGTGGTGAGCGGTGTGGGCTTTCTGGGTGCCGGTGCCATTATCCAGATGAAGGGGTCGGTGCGCGGCCTGACAACTGCGGCAGGCATCTGGATGACCGCTTGCATCGGCCTGGCTGTCGGTGCCGGAATGTACCTGATTTCGATTATTGCCACCCTGCTCATCATCTTCATTCTTGTCAATATCGAGCGAATTGAGCTTAGGCATAATTTCCTGTGGGAATCCAAGATTATCCGCATCAAGGTGCACGGCATCGTGGATAACATCCAATCGATGCGCGACATCATCGAGTCAAGTGATGTCCACATCAGCGACGAGTTTATGAAGTATGAATATGATAACCAGTTGACGATCATCAATTTCATGGTTCGAAGCAAATCCAGCATCGATGTCCCGGTCTTGTTCAAGCAGATCAAGCAATCGAGCAACGCCGTTTCTATCACCCTGACCAACGAGCTGAACATGTAATCAACAGTAGACTCATCTCAAAAGATAACAGACTAGCAGAATAATGGAAACACTTGATATCAATAGCCTGATCAGTGACCTGGCTCTCATCCTGATGCTGGGAGCCGTAGCGACAGTAGTCTTCAAGATGTTGAAGCAGCCCATCGTACTGGGTTATATCGTGGCTGGCTTTCTTGCCAGCCCTCACTTTGAGTTATTGCCCTCGGTGGCGGTCGAGGCCAATATAGAGTTCTGGGCACAGATCGGTATCATCGTGCTGCTGTTCTCCCTCGGTCTTGAGTTCAGTTTTAAGAAGCTGGTTGACGTTGGAGGCTCGGCCATCCTCACGGCACTGATTATCGTGCTGGGAATGATGAGCCTCGGGTTCGTCGTGGGCAAGTTCCTGGGCTACGGCCTGGTGAACAGCATCTTCCTGGGCGGAATGATTTCCATGTCATCAACGACTATCATCATCAAGGCGCTGACCGACTTGAACATGCGTCAACGGCGTTTCGTTCCCATGACGTTTGCCGTGCTCATTGTCGAGGATCTGTTTGCCGTTGTGATGATGGTGATCCTGTCATCCATCGCATTGAACAATAGCGTTCAAGGGCAAGAGATGATTGTGAGTGTACTGAAGTTATCGTTCTTCTTGATCATGTGGTTCACCTTTGGCATCTTTGTCATTCCCACGGTGTTCAAGCGCTTCAAGCGCTACATCAGCGATGAGCAGATGCTCATTATCGCGATGGGACTGTGCTTTGCCATGGTATTATTCTCGATCAATTCGGGATTCTCGGCGGCATTAGGCGCCTTTGTGATGGGTTCTATCCTGGCGGGGACTATCGAGGCTGAGCGCATCGAGCGGCTTATCTCGCCGGTGAAGGATCTGTTCGGTGCTGTCTTCTTCATCTCGGTGGGCATGATGGTGAACCCCATGGTGATGACCAAGCACTGGAGCGTCATCGCCCTGCTTGCAGTTGTCGTCATCGTGGGCATGATCGTCTTCGGCACCTTTGGCATGCTGGCAACAGGGCAACCACTCAAGCTGGCCATGGAATCGGGATTCTCCTTGACGCAGATAGGCGAGTTCTCGTTTATCATAGCGACACTGGGTACCAGCCTGGGAGTGCTGGATAAGAGTGTGTACCCCATCATTGTGGCCGTGTCGGTCATCACTACCTTCACCACACCATTCTTCATCAAGCAAGCGGTCCCATGCTACAATGCATTGTATAAAGTGCTTCCCAAGAGCTGGACCCGCCTGTTGAACGGCTATAGCCATGATGCCACCGAGAGCGAGCGCAGTGAAACGGTGAGCCTGTGGAAATCCATTATTTCAAGGTATCTGGTGCGACTCATCATTTATTCGGTCGTCATCATCTCGTTGATTGCCCTGTGCCGCAGCTACCTCATGCCGTTATTGCTCAAGTGGCTGGGAAGAGGCAACTGGGCGCGCTTGGCATGTGCCGCAGCATCTCTATTCATTATCGGGCCGTTTATCGTGTCCATCATGATGCCGACGGTTAAGCGGTCGGAGCACAAGCAGCTCCTCGAAACGACGGGGACGGTTTCCTATGTCCCCATTGTTGTCATGGTCATCATCAGTCTGGTGCTGTCCACAGGATTCACGGCATCGGTGCTGCAAGGTGTATACCACAGCGGCGTTGCACTCATGCTGGCCATCGTGATTGTCATTGCCACCCTGATCGCCATTATCGTAATTCCCACCCCGTTCAGAAACCGTCTCAGCCAGATTGAGAAGCGCTTCATCAGCAACATCAATGAGCGAGAGAACCGCCGTACCGGTCACGAGAACAACCTGGTGAGCGACCTTCACCTGGCCTACATGACTGTGGGACATGAGTGCCCCTTTGTCGGAGACCGACTGCGCAACCTGGACCTGCGTTCCCGTTATGGTGTGAATCTAGTCAACATTCAACGCGCAGGAAAACTCCATCCCGTTCCCACGGGTGACATGCGCATCTTCCCTGGCGACATACTGGGTGTCATCGCTACCGAGGATCAGATTCAACGACTGTTACCCCTTGTCGAGGCCCAAAGCGCACAAGTCGAGGTGACGAGCAACGACGTCAAGTTCATCCACTTTGCCATCGGTGCCCACTCTCCCATCGTTGGTGTGTCGCTTGAGGATTCCCATCTGGGCGAGGATTATGGAGCCCTTCTTGTGGCAGTACAACGAGGTGAGGAAGAATATATCTCCCCCACCCCTGATATGGTTTTCAAGTCGGGCGATATCTTGTGGATCGTGGGTGACCCGAAGAAATTAGCCTCGCTGAAAGGATAAAGTCTTATTAATTCAAGTTTTTAAAGTGGCCAAACCACTTTAAAAACTTGAGGATAAAGGATAAAGGATAAAGGATAATGGTAAAAGATGGACTCTTGAACAATAGATGATGGCACTTGCTGGAGAGTTTTCATTTTTTCAAGAGTCAATTCATTAACCTTTAACCCTTAGACATTACCAGTGAGCAACCGATGGAGCAGCGAGAGCAGAGTTGAACTTGTTCAAACTATGCCGAGTCGCGACAGAGGAAGATGAAATCAACTCATCTGCTTGCGAAAATTAAATTATTAATTAGTTTTACCCAGAAGCATGTCGATGAGCGTTGTAACATCATCGATATTAATCCTACTGTTGGGATCGACATCAGCACAGATGGTGCAGATCTCGCCAGTTCCCAACAAGTAATCGATCAGGGACGTCACATCATCGATACCGACCTTGCCATCATGGTCAACATCACCAGGTTCAAAGCCGTGACCCTCCTCGGGCAAGGTCACTTCCCGAACCACTGAGTTATAAGACTTACCTGTGTTCTGTTTCACTTCCACATAGTATTCATAGGTATTGCCAGGAGACAAACCTTCTACCATATAGGTGGCGCCAGGGAGAGGATATTGGTTACCCCACTCGTCCAGAGCAGTATTGGCGGGAGCCACATTCTGCACAAGTATTTCTTCCTGGGTTGCCTTGTCGACAACATGGAGGAAATAGCCACAACCATTACCAACGAAATTATTGATAATGAAAGTGTTCTCGGCATTGCATGACCAGTCGGCAAGGAATGACGTTGAAGTTACTTCGGCAGCTTCTTTGAGCTGGGGATAAATCTCCATATAAATGATGTCCGAAGAACTGGTCTGAGCACCATCGGTGTAATGAGTCTGCATGCCAATGCGCCATGTAAAGAAGGGTTCCTCACCATCTTCAACGACATTGGTCAAGCCGATGTGCATATTCCAAAAGCCAATATTGCCACTAGGCGTTCTACCCGTGTAAGGAAATTGAGTCAATGGTTCACTGACTTGACCGGGGAACATTTCGGGGGTGAAGGTAAAGATCTTGTCATTGTCGGTAAAGATGCTGAAGCTCACCTTCTCGGGCTCAAGAATAGTATATTCTTCTTCGTTAAAATACTTGTCAACGGTAAAATCGTCGGCAACAGGGTTTCCATCAAAATCATGTGCAATTTCATATCCGAGATAGACACCGACATCCTTGTTCCCGTAATCAATAAACTCACTGATAGTAGGATTAGCGGGTGTGGGCAGTTCAGTCTGCGGTGTGAGTTCTGTATAGACGATGTTGGAAACTCCGCCAATGGTAAAATTGTCATTCAGATAAAACACTTGAACACCAATGCGGTTATTGAAGAAACGCTCATAACCCTCAGCGTTGGTGCGGTAGAAGTAAACCCCATTGCTTTGGAGATCAGAACCTGACTCCCAATTGTAGTAATAGATATCAGTTGTACTGCCCCAAATATTATCATATTGGGTGCTGTTAAAGGTGAAGATCTGGTCATCGTCGGTGTATAAGCGATAACCCATCATCTCGATGTCCAGAGGTGCACCATTAACATCAACGGTAGGAAGAGTGAACGTCAAGTAACTTTGACCGCTCTCATTACCGCAGTCATACCAAGAGAGATTACTGGGATCGGCAGGAGTCACCGCATAGGCGGCCGCAGCAATCATCAAACCCATAAAGGATAAAAACAATTTTTTCATAATAAAATCATATAAAAAGTCAATAAAAAGAAGCTAACTATTAGGTTTACCGGTAAAAATGTGCTCAAATATAATAAGAATAATGTCAATTCCACAAATAAACAGCATATTTTCCAACCCATGAGCAAATCATCGGTGCGCGTCGTACATAACAAACTCCCAGAGCGAAGCGGCTCCGGGAGTCTATTAGTTGTACTGTTGTCCAGCAGAAACGGGATTAATCAGCCCAAGCGCCAGAGAGCAGGAAGTCGATCAATGTGGTCACATCATCGATACCAACGGAACCACTGAGGTCGCAGTCGGCCTCATCATTGTACGGGCCACCATTGAGCAGCATGTCGATAAGAGTGGTCACATCATCGATGTTAACGTTACCGCTCTGGTCAACGTCACCACGCAGGATGGCGGGGCCACCTGCCAGTGTCCAGAAGTTAACAACTTCACTCCAGTCAGACTCGTGAGCCTCATTGTAACCCATTACCTGTACCTCATACTCGGTCTCAGGGGTCAGGCCATCGATGGTATAGTTGGGATCAGTCAACTCATTGACATAGATCCACTCGGCGGGCTCAACAACCACGGCATCGGGATCGCCAATGAAGATGTCATCCAGATACATGGCCATCTGGTCCGAGCAGTTGTAGTGACGGAAGACAATGCAGCCAATCTCGCCACCGAATTGACTCAAGTCAATCGTCTCGGTCACGTGGGTGGTAGAAGTCACATAGTCGGCATCAGCCAGGGGATACAAGTTATCACCGACCATGGCATATACCATGAAATTCTCAACATAAGTGTTGGAAGCGCCCCAGTAGGTGAAGCGAAGGATGCCCTGCAACTTGATGTCCGGCGAGAACAGGTAGTTGTCGGGAGTGAGTGCAGAATAGGTGTCATAAGACCATGACTCCGAGAACAGGCATGCGTCGGTCTGGGTGTCATCAGAATAGGCCAAGCCCCAGTAGTTACCGTCACCGTCGGCGTCATAGATTGACCAGCCTTCCATATCCTGCTGGTAATCCTCAAGGCTGAAGTCACAGTCGATGGGGTTGCCACTGGTGTCAACAAAGGGACGATAGCGCAGGTTCCAGCCATCGGCATTCTCATCGGCGCCCCATGCTACATCGGCAGTGGTGGCGGCGGGAGTAACAGATACCACAGGAACTACAGGTGCAGGCACAATCACAGCGCCAGCATCCAATACAATGTCGTCGATGTTCAGGACGAACATGTCAGTGATGTTGTGGTGAACAATAGCGAAGTGGCCAACCTGGCCCTGATAAGCGCTCAAGTCAACTTCATACTGAACGTATTCGGCAGTAGCGGTGAAATCACCAGCAACCTGCACAAAGTCTTCAACACCATCGGGAGTGCCAACGCATACAAAGACACCAAACACCTCATCACACCAACTGGCATCCTGGCCCATGGCCCAGAAGGATAATACACCACCCAGGGTCACTTCGGGAGAAACCAGCCAGTTGTCTGGCGTGAGCGCATTGCCACCGGTGCCATCATCATTATTGTGGAAACTCTCAGAGCAAACAAGGCCATCGCCACTATGAGCGGTCATCCTGCCAGAAGTCAAGCCCGTGTTGCTGTGATAGTACCAGTTGAAGCCATCACCATCGTTGTCAACGCAATTGAAGTCATTGAACTGAGCGGCATCCTCAAAGTCCCAAGTAATGGCTTGATCACTCTTGAACATGACCTTACCCTGCCTCTCCCAGCCGAAGAACTGACCAGGAACAGTGGGAGCAACGATACCTGTACCACGAGTGGCTTTAACATACTTGGTTGCTACAGCCTTGTGATCTGAAATCTTCTTCTGGATGTTAGTACGGGAAATGCCTGCTGATGCAGATACTGCTACAGCGGCACTCAACAATAAGAATAAAAATTTCTTCATAAAATTAAAAAATTTAAAAATTAATAACTATCTGGAGTTAACACTAAATTATAGGTAATAATATGATCCAAATAAAGTAAATTATCAAAAACAATTAAGTTAATCTTGCTATTGATTTTGGTTACGTATTATTGTTGCAAATTTAATACAAAATCGAAAAACTCATCAACAAATGCGATATATTTTATCATCAATATTGGGAAATATTGATTTTTTATTAAAATAGATTAATCAATAACAATAAGGTCGAGCGAGAGCTAATGCTTTTATGAATGAGAACTTGCCCTAGGGACAAGGAATGCGCTCAATTCAAAGAGAAGATAAATCGGTAAAAAGACAACCATGAGCGTGAACGGGTCACCAGTAGGGGTGATGATTGCGGCTAGAGCGAGCAGCGCCACTACGGCGTGGCGGCGATAGGTTCTGAAAAAATCGCGATGTAGAATACCCAAACTTCCCAGCAACCACGAGAGCAGCGGTAACTCGAAGATGAGCCCCATCACAAAAATGAGCATGAGAAAAGTGTCCATGTAGCTGTCAAGCGAGATCTGGTTAGGTACCAGCTGGCTGACGTGGTAGTCGGCAAGGAATCTTAATGTTACAGGGAAAACGATAAAGTAGCCCGTAGCCACGCCGAGGAAAAACATCATGCAGCCAATGAGAAAAGCTGTCTTGACCCCACGCTTCTCATTGGGATATAGCGCAGGCGCAATAAACGTCCACAATTGATAGAGGACAAACGGGAACATCAACACCAGCGCCAGCCAGAATGATGTGGACATGTGAATGAAGAACTGGGAAGCCAGCTTGATGTTAATCAGTTGAACTTCAAAGCCGTCGGTAGTGAATTGAGGTAACCATGACACCGATGAGGTAATGTTTTCAAAAAGTCGATACAGGGCAAAATCGCCATGACATGGTGCCAGAATGACATTGTCAAAGATTGCAGGCATAGCACAGAATAGGGCGATCGTCACCACCACCAGCGCCACAACAATACGAATCAGCACCGCACGCAACGCGTCGATGTGATCCCAGAACGACATCTCCTGCAACTGTTCTCCAGCCACTACTGCTTGTCCTCTTTCTTGTCTAAATCTTCAAGTGGCTTCTTAATTTCTTCCTCAACCTCGTTCATGCCCTGCTTGAAACTCTTGACACCCTTACCGATGCCGCGCATGAGCTCTGGAATCTTCTTGCCACCGAATAGCAGCAAAATCACTGCAACAATGAGAATGATTTCTCCAGTGCCTAGATTTAAAAAAGCCAAAATACCGTTCAATGTCATCTTGAGATTTGTCTTTTAATCATTAATATTGTTGCAAATGTAATGATTTTTTTTGACTTAGAGGACAAATAAAGAAAATCTCCTGAAAAAATGATGCCATGTCGTGAAAATGTAGTACTTTTGGGCATCGAAAACCATTAACGACATTTTAACTAAGTGAAATGAATACCATTAAGAATTTTGATGAGCTGCTCGCTCATCTCAAGGAGAACAATGTGAAGAAACGTGTTGCTGTTGTCTGGGCTGCTGACGAGAAGACACCGGCCGCCTGTGCTATGGCGCTTGAAGCCGGTTTTATCGAGGCCGTCTTTGTGGGCTGTGAGGAAAAGCTTAAGGCCAATGAAGCCTTGAAGCCCTTTGCCTCCAGCATCAGCTATGTTGATGCCAGCGATGCTGATGATGCCGCTGCCAAGGCCGTGGGTCTCGTGCGTGAAGGCAAGGCCGACGTGCTGATGAAGGGCCTGATTAACACCGACAACCTGTTGCGTGCCGTCCTAAATAAGGAAACCGGCATTCTGCCCAAGGGCAATGTGCTGACCCATGCCGCGGTAGCCTCTATTCCCAGTTACCACAAGTTCTTGATTTTTACCGATGCAGCCGTGATTCCCTATCCCAACCAGGCTCAGCGCATCGAGATGGTAAAATATATGTCCAATGTTGCCCGCAACTTCGGCATCGAGGAGCCCAAGGTAGCCCTCATCCATTGCACCGAGAAAGTCAATGGCAAGCATTTCCCCTTCACCGAGGACTATCCCGTGATCATCGACATGGCCAAGAAGGGCGAGCTGGGCAAGTGCATCGTTGACGGCCCACTCGATGCCAAGTGCGCTTGCAGCCTGCATGCCATGGAGGCAAAGGGGCTGACCTCGCCACTGCAAGGTGACAGTGACGTGCTCATCATGCCTGACATCGAGGCCGGTAACGTCTTCTACAAAGCCATCACGCTGTTTGCTGGTGCCAGCACCGCTGGTCTGCTGCTGGGTGCCAAGTGCCCTGCCGTAGTTCCCTCTCGTGCCGACAGCGCCCAGTCCAAGTTCTACAGTCTGGCAGTAGCCACCATGGCCGCCGAGTAATAGTTAGAAACCCAATTATCAATAATTTAAATAAAAACCGACAAATCACATGATTATCTTAGTCATCAATCCTGGTTCCACGTCAACTAAGATTGCCGTCTTTGAAGATGGCGAGGCTCGCTTCAACAAGACCATCCGTCACTCTGCCGAGGAGTTGGCACCATTCCCCAAGATTACCGACCAACTCGACTTCCGCCGCCAGATGATCCTTGGCGAGCTCGAGAAAGCAGGCATTCCCACCAAGTTTGACGCTATTGTTGCACGCGGCGGCTTGACCAAGCCTGTTCCCTGCGGTGTCTATGCCATCGACGAGAACATGATTAAGGCAACATTTGAATCTGAGCATCAGCATGCCACCGACCTGGGTTGCGTCATTGCCCGTGAGATAGCAAACGGTCAATGCCCTTGCTATATTGCCGACCCTGCATGCTCTGATGAATTGAATGACTATGTTCGCGTGTGCGGTAATGCCATGTTCACCCGCATCAGCATCTGGCACGCCCTCAACCAGCGCGCTATTGCCCGCCGTTTTGCCAAGGAAAACGGCAAGCGATACGAGGACATGAACCTGATTATCGCCCACCTGGGTGGTGGCATCTCGGTGGCTGCCCATGATCATGGCCGCGCCGTTGACACCAACAACTGCCTGGACGGTGAAGGCCCGTTCTCACCCGAACGTGCCGGAAGCCTGCCCGCCCGTGACCTCGTGAACCTGTGCTTCAGCGGTGACTACACCAAGGAGCAGATCGTCAAGATGCTTTCAGGCAAGGGAGGTGTTTGCTCACACCTGGGCACCACCGACATGATGGAGGTAGAACACCGCATGGATGCCGGTGACGAGAAAGCCAAGCTGGTGGTTGATTCGATGATCTATCATGTGGCCAAGGCCATTGCCGAGAAGGGTGCCGTGCTGTGTGGCAAGATTGACGCCATCATCATCACTGGCGGTATCGCCTACTGGAAGTACATCGTCGACGAGCTCAAGAAACGCATTGACTGGATGGCTCCCGTTCACGTTTATCCAGGTGAAGACGAGATGTCGGCTCTGGCCGATAACGCAGCCCTAGCCCTGCGCGGCGAGATTGAAGTCAAGAAGTACTGATATCCCGACGATAATCACATCAATACAAGTATTGAGCCGCTTCATGCTTTGAAGTGGCTCTCTTGTTTGTAAGGTCCGGTAAAAGCGTCGAAGACGCAAGCGGTTCGAAGAACCGATTTCTATGAGAAAGACCATGCCAGACCGTCGGAGACGGTCGCAGCTTGGTCCAGGAGTCGATGATGAAAGTGCGTCGAAGACGAACTTTGTGATTGACAGTCGTCTGAAGGACGTGGAAGTTCGTCTTCGACGCACATCATTGTCACCAGTTGTACACCAAGCTTCGTGGGTCGTCGACCCACTCGCATGGTGTTTTCCAATTGAAATCGGGCATTCTGCCCGATCTGCCTCTTCGAGGCATGGCCAAGCCCCATTTAGGAAAACTGCGGCTAATAACCTTATTTACAATACATTGATGGATGGTGCGCAATTTTTCCCGGACATCAATAGTTTTAAGACAACAAATGGATAGAAGTAGACCTCTAGATGATATTAAGCTCCTGCAAATAGGCAATCACGCCTGTCACCAGTCCATAGAGCGAGAGCAACAGGATGATGGTGCCAATGATGCGGTTGATCAGCCACATAGAGCGGATGTTGAAGTGGGTGCGCACCTTATCAACAAAGAAAGTAATAACCGCCCACCACATTAATGCGCCAAGGACTATAGACGCATATCCAATGATGATGTGATAAAACTTGTATTCCGGTAACGGGAAGCTGAATCGCGCAAACAACGGAATGATCAGGAACATGATCAGGGGATTGCTCAGTGTGAACAAGAAGCCCGTTACCATGTCTCTCCAGTGGTCATCACGCTGGTCAAGGTTTTCTTTAATCTGGCTGACGGGGTTGTGGAAAATCATGTACACGGCATACACGATCAGGATCGCACTACCGATAATCTGCAGAATATTCACATGATCAGCGATAAAGTCAGTAACCAGCGAAATACCCAGTCCCACCAGCAGGCAATAGAATAAGTCGCTAGCCGCAGCACCGACACCGGTAAAGAAACCCGAATTGCGCCCGCTGTTGAGCGTGCGCTGGATGCACAGGATGCCGATAGGACCCATGGGTGCCGACAGGATAATACCTATTGACACACAACCAATTAATATGGATATGATAGTACCCACCAGGAGGTTATTGAATTAAAACTCACAAAGGTAGTAAAAAGTTCCCAGTTGTCAGTTTCCGGCCTCCTTTTTTTTCACCAGTTCGGGCAAAAACTCATTCTTGAAGTAGTACTGCCGTTTGCCACGAGTGCGCTTATCAAAGTCGATAGCATGGGCGGGGCATTGGTGGTAACAAGAAAAACAGGTAGTGCACAATCCGTTGTGCAACCATTGAGGGGTCATGCCCTCTGGGCACTTGATGTTACCCACCGGACAAATAGCAGCACACTTGCCACAGTGAATGCAGGATCCAGTGTCAACGGTGAATCTTGAATCGGTCACCCAGCACTTGAGGAAAAAGCTACCCAGCAGGCGACTGTTGACGCAAGGCCAACGACTCTTATTGATGGACTTAACATCACGAGTGCAACTGAGTACATCGGGCAACAACCGTTCAAAGCGTTCACAGGCGGCAGCAATCTTGCTGATGGCAACATCCGTTGTGTCAATCTGGTCAATGAACGGGAAATTATAAGTCTCTGGCATGATGACCGAGAAGACGCTGTCAAGCCTGATGCCGACAGAGCGCAAGTCATCGGCAAGATAGTCAAAGGTGAGTCCCACGTCATCACCACAGGTTGCAAAGCCATAGCAATATTGATGCTCATAGCCATCGAGCCGCAGTTTGTGGATAAAATCGCGCACAATGAATGGCGGTCTCCACCCGTGAACGGGAAAGCAAATGCCGATGCGTTCATCAGCTCCAAGGTGATAGTCCCTCTGACCATTGGTCATGGCTTGGGCAATGGAGACAAGACGCTCGCCAGTGGCCTGTGCCAGCCGTTCAGCAATATAGCGGGTATTTCCGGTGCCAGAGAAATAGAATATCATAGAAATGAGGGATATTTACCGATTATGGTCACTTGGGGTCGCCTTGAAAGCTCTCCCGGATTGGAGCCAGGTTCGCCCTCAGGGACAGACATGCAGCGCTGGCGATAGAACTCAATCCAGTAGTCAATCACATCGCCAGACTCGTCATGAAAAGACATGGGTATCGTGTTAAACACAGGTTCACCTGCCAGTGAGACATAATTCATCTGAACCAACTCGCTGCAATATAACGCACTGTCGCCAGGGAGATAAAGGTCATCGTAGGGCTTGCCCACCATGAGCAGACAACGCCTTACTGAACGGGGCATATCCCAATCTGTATTAAGCCTGCCAACAATCACTTGGCCATTGCGGCACAGAAAAGTATCGATGGGAGTCAGGCAGACCGAGGGCTTGATGGCCTCAATGACATATAACGGCCCATCGTCACCACCGATGCGGTGAACGATGGCCACATGATCAATGGGAAGTCCCTCTACCCCACTCGTCACACGGGTGATAGCATTGGGAGACTCGCTGCAAGCAAATAGCAGGTCGCCCTCTTGCAACAAGTGAGCCGAAGGTACTGAAGGAAAGATCGCAACGATCAGCAGGACAAGAAGCAGATGCTTAATACCAGGTGACGCCATTGTTGATGCTGGAATGCTTGTCATATTTAACATCCTGCAAGATGGAAGACTTGACAGCGATGTGGAAGTTGTAACTCTTATAGGGACCGACGGGCACAAAGCTGGCACTCATCTCGAAGCAGTGCATCTGTCGCGAGATGCTACAGTTCATATAAGCGATCTTGTGGGTGTCAAAGTTATAGCTCGCTGATGCCGACAGCGACCAGTTCTTGGTAGGACGGATGCTGGCGTTAAAACTCAGGTTCTGGGTCCAACGGCCATTATATTCCAGTTTATCGAAATTGAACGTGCCGTAGCCATAGGAAAGCGAATAATTGACGGTGAGGTTCCACGGGCAATCCCACTTGGCATAGCCATCGACAAGTTCAAGATCGGTCGTGGGGCCGGTACCGGGATCTTCCTCGCCATCCTGATTATCTGTATTCCTGTTGAGTCCACCCGGTGGTTGTTGCCCCTTCTTCTCGGTAGAGGACTTATCCTTATCCTTCTTGCGGCGGAAAGTATCATTATTGAAGGTATAGGAGAAAGAGGTGCCCGTGCTTGACAATCGTCCCCAACCGCCGCCGTTGAAGAGTCGCAATTTATTGATGCGAACCGGAGCGCCTGACTCGTTGAGGGCATACTTGTAGACATCCCACGTCGCACTCAAGTTGAGATTAAACCCCTTGGTCAACCGCAGCATGATGCTGGTGGAGAGGTTGCTCCACTTCATGGAGTCGGCAGCAAGGTTACAGGACTGGCTCAATGTAAAATTCTCGATGAGCGAAATCTTCTTGAAGCCCGTACTGTCGTTCTCGCTCTTGACCTTGGCCTCCAAGTTGTTGGCTATGTTGAATGAGAGGGTACCAGACTTGCCACTGGGTGCATTGCCATAGAGGCCGTGCTGGAAATAACTGTATCGGGTGCTGTGATGCCTACCCGTGTTGTCATCGTAGTCCATGTTCCCATAGTATCCCCAGAACGGGTCGCTAAAGTCAGGCGAAGCCGAGAATGAGATCGACGGGGTCATCACATGCCGCACCATCTGCAACTTGTCACTGAGCTTGCCCAGGAATTTAAGCGGCTTAAAGAAACCATAAATTTTGGTACTCAGTGAGACAGAGAAATTGAAATCAAAGATGTTGTAGAAGCTATAGGTCGTGTCCTTGACCACCGCGCTGGCATTAGGATCCCATTGCTGACGGATCTTGCTGGTGTACATTCGGTCATTTAACGTGATCGTCGGCGTGACATTGAAGTACTTCAGCACATTGAAAGTGGCTTGAATGGGTATGGTGTGGCTCATGCCATTGCGCCAATCCTTGACCAAACTCTTGTTCAGAAATTCATCCTGCTTGGCAGTCAACGAGTTCTGGAATCGTCCTGTATAGCTCACCTTGATCTTCTCGTACCATCTCTCGTCTCCCACCGAGCGCTTGCGCTTAAACGGTGCCGTCTGGCTCATGTTTATTGTAAAATTGGGGAACGAGACGGTAATAGTTGAGTCAGCGGTTCGCTGTGAGATGTTGGCTGTTGTCGAGAAAGACCACTTGCTGTTAGGAATCTTGTAGGTCAAGTTGATTGAGCTGCTCTTGGTATTCTCGGTAAAAGCATTGGTGTAATAAGTATTCAAGCTGTTGCGGGCATAGCCTGTAGTAGCAAAGTTGACACTGGCCGAGAACGTCATGTAGGGATTCGCCTTCTGACTCTGGCTGTGGCTCCACAAAACCTGGAAATTATTCATCTTGCTGTAATCCGGGTCGCCCTTCGATCCGATGACCGTGGTCAGATAATTGACACTGAACGATCCTGAATGCTTGTACCGCCATGCATAAGACGATTGAGCTGACAGTCCCCAAGAACCACGGGTGTAGATTTCGCCAGTGATAGCCAAGTCGGCATGCTGGCCCAATGCCAGATAGTAGCCACCATTGCGCAGGTAGAAACCACGATTATAGTCTTCACCGAATGTTGGTACAAGGATACCGCTCTGATACTTATCGCTAAACGGGAAATAACCGAAGGGGACAGCGATGGGCAACGGCAAGTCCTCAAGAACCATATAGGCGGGACCAGTAACGACGTTCTTCTTAGGTTTGACCTTGGCCTTGGTCAACTGGAAATAGAAGTGCGGGTGCTCATGGTCATCACAGGTTGTGTAGCGTCCGTCCTTAATATAATAGTAATCGTCCTCGGTCTTCTTGGTAATGCCACCAGTAAGAAAGCCCTCGCCCTGCTCTGTAACGATATCGGTAATATAGCCACGCTTGGTCTTGAAGTTGTACTTCATCACCTTGGACTCATATTCACCGCTATTGTCCTTGAAGACAGGATTGCCTGTGAGTTCGCCGATGCTGTCGGTAATACCAATGGCATGCACCTGACTGCTGTCCATATCCATACTGATCTGTGAAGCGCTCATGTCAATGTCGCCATAGAGTATCTTGCTGCCTCCATACATCACCGCATGGTTACGGCCATAGAGAATGATGCTATCCTTGGCATTAAACTCCACTACATGGTCGAGATCTACACGCTCACGCACAAAGCGGCTGGTATCTGCAGTGTGAGAGGGTGGCGCGGAGGCTGCCATTGTGTCACCCTCGGCTCTGACAATAGAATCAATTGTCTGATTGAGATCAAGCGAGCTTGTGGTGATTTGCCCCAAAGACAAAGCGGGTAGCAGCATGAACGCTACAACCAGTGCCAATATGATATGAAGACTTCGCGTCGTCAATTCTCTCTCTTTGTCAAGCAGCAAGGACAATCGCAACGACCATTGAAAATCGCTATTGTAATTGATGTCTCTCGTTTTGTCCGAGCTGTTGACGTTGTTTTAACGTGCAAAGATAGTGCAAATCGATAGCACAGCAAACAAGATTTTGTTTAATTATCTTTTTTTAGCACCAGAACGGCTCCCCCATTAACAGTGGAAGCTATAAAATACTTCCCCATTTGACATTAGATTAATAAGAATACCGTCTTCATTAATAACTGTATGTATTCATAAATTCGTTCATGCAACACACATTTTATCAGTCAGATTTCATATAAATGAAAAAAACTGATTTCAAGGAGGGAAAAGTGAAAAGTTTACTGTAACTTTGCATGATGTAACAACTAATAACGACACATTTTAATATGTATAACGTAAAATCCAATCACGCCGATGAATTTATCGACGATAATGAGATACTAGAGACCCTAGCCTATGCCGAAAAGAACAAGAGCAACCGTGCTCTTATCGAGGAAATTATCGACAAAGCCGCACTGTGCAAGGGCTTGACTCATCGTGAGGCCGCCGTGCTGCTTGATTGTGACCAACCGGATCTGATTGAGCGCT
The DNA here is from genome assembly GCA_017453505.1 of Muribaculaceae bacterium. Lineage (GTDB taxonomy): Bacteria > Bacteroidota > Bacteroidia > Bacteroidales > Muribaculaceae > Sodaliphilus. The sequence goes on along the minus strand of JAFTEU010000136.1, from coordinate 10,971 downwards.
ATGAGCAATTGGCCAAGGATGTGAAGCGCCGTTTCTACGGGAACCGCATCGTGATGTTTGCTCCACTTTATCTTTCAAACTACTGTATCAATGGTTGTGTTTACTGTCCCTACCATGCCAAGAACAAGACGATTCCCCGCAAGAAGTTGTCGCAAGACGAGATTCGTGCCGAGGTTGAGGCATTGGTCAAGATGGGCCATAAGCGCATCGCCCTTGAGGCTGGCGAGCACCCCGTGATGAACCCGCTGGAATATATACTGGAATCCATCCACACCATATATGACACCAAGGTTGGGAACGGAGAAATCCGCCGTTTGAACGTCAACATTGCCGCTACCGAGGTTGAAGCATACGAAAAATTGAAAGCCGCGGGCATCGGTACCTATATCCTGTTCCAGGAAACGTATAACCGCAAGAACTATGAGGCACTGCATCCCACAGGCCCCAAGAGCAACTATTGCTATCACACCGAGGCAATGGACCGTGCTCAGCTGGGAGGCTGCGACGACGTGGGTATCGGCGTGCTCTACGGCCTGACAACTTATCGCTATGACTTCGTCGGCCTGCTGATGCATGCCGAGCATCTCGAAGCGCGATTCGGCGTGGGCCCGCACACCATCAGTGTGCCCCGCATTTGTCCTGCCGAGGACATCACTCTTGACGAATTCCCTGATGTACTGCCTGACGAGATTTTCTGCCGCATCATTGCCGTTATCCGTCTTGCGGTTCCCTACACCGGCATGATCATCTCCACCCGTGAGAGTCAGAGCGTTCGTGCCAAGGTGTTAGACCTTGGAGTTTCACAGATCAGTGGAGGCAGCCGCACTAGCGTTGGCGGTTACACCACTGTCGAGCGCCACGACGAGACTGCCCAGTTTGATGTAAGCGATACACGCACCCTCGATGAAGTCATCAACTGGTTGCTGTCTATTGGTTACATACCCAGCTTCTGTACAGCATGTTATCGCTCGGGACGTACTGGCGACCGTTTCATGGCCCTGTGCAAGGCCGGCAAGATTGGCGACATCTGCACCCCCAATGCACTGATGACGCTCAAGGAATACCTCATGGACTTCGCCAGCGAAGACACAGCCCTCAAGGGCAACGCACTGATTGAAAAGGAATTGGCACAGATCACCAACCAGCGAGTACGTGAAATCGCAACACAGCATATTCAGGAGATTGAAGTCGGCAAGCGCGATTTTTATTTCTAATTTCCAAGAATGGCTTGAGGCGGCATGAACGGGGAAGGATTAAATAACACTCCACGTAGCGAAAGGTTGCACATTGCGTTATTTGGTCGACGCAATGCCGGCAAGTCCTCTCTCATCAACGCCCTGACAGGACAGAAAGTTGCACTGGTTAGCGACGTGCCCGGAACGACTACCGACCCCGTTCACAAGTCAATGGAAATCATGCCATTAGGCCCCTGCGTACTGATTGACACGGCAGGATTTGATGATGAGGGTAAAGTGGGCGAACTGCGTAAACAGCGAACGCAAGAAGTCCTCAAGCAAACCGACATCGCAATCCTGGTCACTGACGGGAACACTCTTGTTGATGAGGCCGAATGGGCAGGGCTGCTCAAGCAGTCCAATGTGCCCTACATTGCCGTCTTGAACAAGACAGACCTGATGAATGACGTTCCCTCTACCCTACTTGCCGGCATGGCCAAGCAGCTAGGTTGTGATGTCATCCCAGTGAGCGCCTTGAGCGGAAAAGGACTTGATGAATTGCGGCAGTCCTTATCGGGACTTGTGCCCGACAAGGAAAAGCACAGCCTCACTGGACGGCTTGCCAGGCAAGGTGACATTGTGCTCCTGGTCATGCCACAGGATCCGCAGGCGCCCAAAGGAAGGTTGATCCTGCCTCAGGTGCAGACCCTGCGTGACCTCATGGACAAGGGTGCGATCGCCATTTGCTGCACTTCCGATGGCATTGACCAGGCCCTGGCATCACTGCATGAGCCACCACATCTCATTATCACTGATTCACAAGTATTTGATATCGTAGAGAAGAAAAAGCCAGCTGAGTCCCTTCTCACATCGTTCTCGGTGCTCATGGCTGCGCATAAGGGTGACATTGGTTACTTCGTGAAAAGTGCCCCAGCGCTAGACCGATTAACGGAGAAGTCGCGCGTGCTCATAGCCGAAGCCTGCACCCATGCACCCCTGGCCGAGGATATCGGCCGAGAAAAGATACCCAGATTGCTGCGAAATCGCGTCGGTAGCGGCCTATCGATTGACATTGTTGCAGGAAAAGATTTTCCCGATGATTTGTCGGATTATGACCTTGTTATCCATTGTGGTGGTTGCATGTTCAATCGGCGTTTTATGCTACAACGCATGGAACAATGCCGCACACAAGGTGTTCCCATGACGAACTATGGCATAACCATCGCTCATATCAAGGGAATCCTTGACAAAGTATCGTTACCTTGATTACTGTGATTACAGGATAGACTTGTCGCGGTACTTGGTGTGAAGTATCTCGTGAGCTTTGCCTTTGCCCGGTTCTCCCAGGAATTCACGATAGAGGCGCTGAATGACCGGATTGTCATGGCTCTTACGCAGTTTCCGGCCCACGTCCTCGCTATAGATGGCACGTTGACGGGCTTTAATCACCTCGATATCACCATGGTGATAGGGCTGACCTGTTCCACCAATGCAACCGCCAGGACAAGCCATCACCTCGATGACATGGTAATCCAGTTCCCCAGCACGCAGTTTGTCCATCACCAAGCGGGCATTGGCCAGTGTGTTTACGACACAGACTTTCAAATCAAAACCACCAAGATCAATGACAGCCTCACGGATACCATCGAGTCCTCGTACCACGTCAAACTCGATGCGCGGCAAAGTCTTGCCAGTAAATCCCTCATAAACAGTGCGCAGCGCAGCTTCCATCACACCACCGGTCGTACCAAAGATTGCGCCAGCGCCAGATGAATCACCAAGAGGTGCGTCAAATTGACCATCAAGCAGTTTCTCAAAGTCAATGTTCATGCGCTTGATCAGTTCTGCCAACTCGATTGTAGTGATCGAATAGTCCACATCAGGGTTACCGTCACTGATGAACTCGTCTCTTGCGCACTCATACTTCTTGGACAAGCACGGCATCACCGAGACCACAACCAGTTTGTCACGTGGAACGCCCATTCGCTGAGCCCAATAGGTCTTGAGAACGGCACCCAGCATCTGGGCAGGCGATTTACAGGTCGATGGGTACTCACGTAGGTCTGGATAATCATTCTCAAAGAAATTAACCCAGGCCGGGCAGCACGAGGTTGTAATAGGAATCCTCACGTTCTTGTCACCAGACAGGAACTTCCTCAATCGGTCAACAACTTCGGCGGCTTCCTCCATAATGGTGATGTCAGCACCGAAGTCGGTATCAAATACATAGTCAACACCCACCTTACGCAATGCCGAGATCATCTTACCGGTAACAATAGTACCAGGTGGCATGCCGAACTCCTCACCCAGTGCATATCGCACAGCAGGAGCAGTCTGAGCCACAACAACCTTCTCGGGATCAGCAACATCGACGAGTAGATCCTCGACATAGTTGCGCTCGCTCAGTGCCCCGACGGGGCCATGAATGGCATTGAACTTACACTTGGTCGCGCAATGACCACAACACGTGCATTTATAAGGATTGACCACGTGAGGATGTCGCAGGTCGCCCACGATGGCATGGCTGGAACAACCGCGCTTGCAGGCACCACACCCCTTACACTTGTCAGCATCAATCTTGTAGGACATGACTGACAAGAACTTCTTGCCGCCGATCTCATAGATATAATCGTGCAACATCGCGTCCATCGACAACTGCTTGGGATAAGAACTCCAATGCTTGGAGTCATCCATCAACTGATGGGCGGTAAAGTCCACATATTGCAGACGTTCAAGCAATCGTCCATCGATAATATGGGTCTTGACGATGTCCTCGACATCCTCGGGGTGAACCTGGACATAGGTGGTATTGTCGGGCATGATTCTGACGATAGGCCCCTTTGCACAGAAACCGAAACAACCTGTAGCCACAACATCAACGCGGCTGCCTAAACCATACTCGGCAATAACACGGATAAAATTGTCAATGATCTTCAGGCTACCCGAACTGTAGCAGGACGAGCCACTACAACACAACACCTGGACATGGGTATTGCCGATTAAACCATAGTCCTGGAGAGAACTGTTCTCCCCATTTTCCACGGGTTCATGATGCACATTACCACCTATCCCCTTGTTCTCATCGTTATGTTGTGTATCCATTGACTATGAAAAGATTAATATGTGTTGTCAGGGCTAAAGGACAACCTGACTATTGAATTTGGTCACAAAATTACATTTTATTTGACGATTCTGCAAGCCATCACCCATTTTTTCGTCTTGTCTACCAATGGCCATAAAAAGGAGCAGGACACCCTGATTGTCGGGAATCCTGCTCAAAAATAGTGATGTTTAATGATATTTCATTAATCAGTGGCAGCCACATCATCAAGGATCTTGCGCACATCCTTGACCTCAAGACGGCCATAGACATGCTCACCGATCATGACAACGGGAGCAAGACCGCAGGCACCCACGCAACGCAAGCAATCGAGCGAGAACTTGCCATCTTCGGTGGTCTCACCCACCTCAATGTTGAGGATGCGCTTGATTTCCTCAAGAAGGCGCTCGGAACCGCGTACATAACAAGCTGTACCCAGGCAGACCGAAATCGGATGCTTTCCCTTGGGAGTCATAGTGAAGAACGAGTAGAACGTCACTACGCCATAGACCTTAGAAGCAGGCACACCCAACTTGCGGGCGATGATGCGTTGCATCTCCTCGGGCAGGTAACCATGCAGAGCCTGGCACTCATGCAGCACGTTAATCAGTTCACCAGGCTTGTTGCCGTGCTTGTCACAGATTTCCTCGACCTGTTGAACAACAGTACACGCCAGTTTGATTTCTTGTTTCTTCATATCGTGATTGATGTTTTATACGAGTCAATTAATGGATGGATTTATCAAAATAGTGCGTGTGAAGCAGGTGATGTGCCTTCTCGCCACAGGGCTCGCCCAGGAATTCCTTATAGAGCTTCTGGATGTCGGGGTTCTCGTGGCTCTTGCGCAATGCCTTGCCCTCGTCCTCGCGGTAAACGGCAGCAGCACGTGCCTTGAGAATCTCGATGTTGCCATGGTGATAGGGTTGGCCAGCGCCACCGATGCAACCACCAGGACATGCCATCACCTCAACCACATGGTAGTTGAGCTTGCCGGCACGCAGCAGTTCCATGACCTTGCGGGCATTGCTCAGGGTGTGAGCGATGCAGACCTTCAGTTCAAAGCCGTTGAGGTCGATAGTAGCTTCCCTAATGCCCTCCAGACCGCGCACTTCGTTGAACTCGAGGTGCGGTAGGGTTTTGCCGGTGTGAACCTCATAAACAGTGCGCAATGCTGCCTCCATCACGCCACCAGTGTTGGCGAAGATAGCGCCTGCACCAGTAGATTCGCCCAGAGGAGAGTCGAAGTCGCCATCGGGCAGGTTGGCGAAGTCGATGTTGGCGCGCTTGATCAAGCGGCCCAGCTCACGGGTCGAGATGCTATAGTCCACATCGGGATTGCCATCCACCTTGAACTCGTCACGACCACACTCATACTTCTTGGCCAAACAGGGCATTACTGAAACCACAACGAGTTTCTCGCGGGGGATACCCATCTTCTCAGCCCAGTAGGTCTTGGCGACAGCGCCAAACATTTGAGCGGGCGACTTGGCAGTCGAGGGATATTCCAGCAAATCGGGGAACTCATGCTCGTAGAAGTTCACCCATGCAGGGCAGCAAGAGGTCATCACGGGCAGTTTCACGTCCTTATCGCCGGCAAGGAACTTGTTGAGGCGACCCTGGATCTCGGTACCTTCTTCCATGATGGTGAGATCGGCAGCAAAGTCAGTATCAAACACATAATCAAAGCCCAGATCGCGCAAGGCGGTAGCCAGCTTACCGGTAACAATGGTACCCGGTTTCATACCGAACTCTTCACCCAGAGCAACGCGAACAGCGGGAGCGGGCTGAGCAACAACCACCTTGTCGGGATTGGTGAGGTCGTCCATGAGCTGGTTGGTGTAGTCATGCTCGGTGAGAGCTCCAGTCGGGCAGACGGCGACACACTGACCGCAATAGGTACAGTTGGTATCGGTAAACATCTGGTCAAATGTGGGCGCGATAGTCGTGTTGAAACCACGGCGGATGGCGCTCAAGACGCCAACTGACTGGACGTTGTTGCAGACGCTTTCACAACGACGGCAATAAACACACTTCTCCATATTGCGAGAGATAGCCGGTGTGAGCTCCTGCTTGCGCTCACTCTGCTCGCCACCATTGTAAGGCATCTTGCGGATGTTAAAGCGCATTACCAGGCGCTGGAGTTCGCAGTCACTGCACTTGGGGCAAGTCAAGCAATCGTTGGGATGGTCGCTGAGCATGAGCTCGGCAACAGTCTTGCGGGCGCGGATGACGCGGGCGCTGTTGGTGTGCACCACCATACCAGGGGTGACGCGGGTAGCACAGGCGGGTGCCAGGTTGCGACGGCCCTCAACCTCAACGACACAGAGTCGGCAAGAGGCAGGCATGTTCTTGACACAGGTACCCTCGAGGTTGATGTGACACAGTGTCGGGATGCTGATGCCCACAGTCTTGGCAGCGTCGAGCAGCATCGTGCCAGCGGGCACATTCACCTCATGTTTATCAATCGTCAGTGTGATTATATTTTTTTCTTCCATGATGCTATCGGGATTTTAGTAAATTGAGATCGCATCAAAGCGGCAGCTTGACTTACACATGCCGCAACGGATGCACTCATAGGGGTTAATAATGTGAGGCTTGCGCATGTCACCCATGATGGCATTGGCAGGACACTTGCGCTTGCAAGAGCCACAGCCTTTACACTTAGCGGGATCGATACTGTAGGTAACCAGTGCCTTACACTGCTTAGCGCGGCACTTGTGTTGCTTGACATGCTCAACATATTCGTCCCAGAAGTTGTTGATTGTCGATAACACAGGATTGGGAGAGGTCTGACCCAGACCGCACAATGCGGTATCCTTGATTACCTCGCTCAGTTCCTTCAGGTGCTCCAGATCCTCCATGGTTCCGTTGCCCTCGGTAATGCGGGTCAAGATCTCAAGCAGACGCTTGTTGCCGATGCGGCACGGTGTACACTTGCCACAGCTCTCGTCAACGGTGAACTCAAGGTAGAACTTAGCGACGCTCACCATACAGTCGTCCTCGTCCATGACAATCATACCACCAGAACCCATCATCGAACCCGATGCTGCCAGGTGCTCATAGTCAATCGGAGTATCAAGGTGCTTAACGGTCAAGCAGCCACCCGAGGGGCCACCAGTCTGCACAGCCTTGAACTGCTTGTCATTTTTCACGCCACCACCGATGTCGTAGATGATTTCACGCAGGGTGGTACCCATGGGAACTTCAATCAGACCCACATTATTAATTTTACCGGCCAGAGCGAATACCTTGGTACCCTTGCTCTTCTCGGTACCGATCGAAGCGAACCAGTCTGCACCCTTAGTCAGGATAATGGGCACATTGGCCAGGGTCTCGACGTTGTTCACGTTGGTGGGTTTCATATTGTAACCAGCCTCGGCAGGGAACGGCGGCTTCAAGGTGGGCTCACCACGCTTACCCTCCATCGAGTGGATAAGGGCGGTCTCCTCACCGCAGACAAATGCACCTGCACCATAGCGGATCTCAATATCAAAGTCAAAATCGGTACCCAGGATCTTCTTACCGAGCAGGCCATACTCACGCGCCTGCTGAATAGCGATCTTCAAACGATGGACGGCAAGAGGATACTCAGCACGGATGTAGATAAGACCCTTGTGTGAGTTGATGCAGTAACCGCAGACAGTCATGGCCTCGATTACCGAGTTGGGGTCACCCTCCATGATCGAGCGGTCCATGAATGCACCAGGGTCACCCTCATCAGCATTGCAGACCACATACTTCACGTCACTGTCATAGCCACGCGCAAATCCCCACTTCATACCAGTGGGGAAGCCAGCGCCACCGCGTCCACGCAGTCCCGAAGCCTTGATTATGTCAATCACCTCCTCGGGTGTCTGGTTGAGCAAAGCATTCGCGATAGCCTGGTAGCCGTCACGGGCAATGTACTCCTCAATGTTCTCTGGATCAATCAGACCGCAATTGCGCAGGGCAATACGCATCTGCTTGCGGTAGAAGTCCATGTGCTTGCTGTCGCTGACAGCCTTCTCGGTCTTGGGATCAACATAGAGCAGACGCTCTACACGGCGGCCACCGATGATGTGTTCCTTGACAATCTCGGCAGCATCCTCGGGCTTCACCTGGGTGTAGAAGGTGTTGTCGGGAATAATCTTGACAATCGGGCCCTTCTCGCAGAAGCCAAAGCAACCAGTAGTAATCACATCAACCTTATCGGCAATACCATTCTCCTCGAGAGAAGCCTTAAGGTTTTCAACGATTTTCTGGCTGTTGGATGCTTTACAACCCGTACCGCCACAGCAGAGCACCTGCAGATGATCGGCACCAGTTGCAAGACCACAACACTGTTCAGACTCGGAGCTAGAACTCTCCTCACGCAACGCTAACGCTTGTTGCGCACGCTTTCTCAAACTGTTTAGGTCGTTAATCGAAAGTATTTTCACGTTGTAGAAATGAATTAGTTATTAGTTGTATTATAGGATTATGCTTGGTATTTCACGGGGTAAAATTACTCTTATTTTTTTAATTAGCGAAATATTTCCACAAATATTTATTCAAAACTCTTGATTTCACTACTATTTAGCTCCTGTGATCCGTATCTTGCGGAAACTGGTATCACCAGTTGCGGTAATGTCAAAAAATTACCGGCATCCTCATGCAGGACACCGGTAAAATTAAGTTCCGATTAAGATTGGGAATTACTCCTCACTCTTGGAGGCGTCTTCCTTGTTCTCGCTCTTCTCGAGCTGAGCCTTGAGAGCGGCCAAGCCATCATTGACATCACCAAGGGTGGTCTTCTCCATCGGGGCAACTGCGGGAGCGGCCTCGGCGGCGGGCTTAGCGGCGGCAGCCTGACGGCGAGCCTTGCGGGCCTCGCTGCGCTGCTCATCCTCAAAGATGCGGCTGTGAGACAGAATGATGTGCTTGCTGTCCTTGTTGAAGTCGATCACCTTGAACATCAAGGTCTCGCCCTGCTTAGCAGAGGTACCGTCTTCCTTGGTGAGGTGCTTGGGAGTAGCGAAGCCCTCGACGCCGTAAGGATCCAGACGGATCTGGCCACCACGCTCGGTGAGCTCACTGATAGTACCCTCGTGCACGCTGCCACGGGTGAAGATGGTCTCGTAGGTCTCCCAAGGATTCTCCTCGAGCTGCTTGTGGCCGAGGCTCAGGCGACGGTTCTCCTTGTCAATGTCAAGAACAACCACGTCGATGGGAGCTTCAACCTTGGTAAACTCGCTCGGGTGCTTGATCTTCTTGGTCCAAGACAGGTCGCTGATGTGAATCAGACCCTCAACGCCCTCTTCCATCTCAACGAAGATACCGAAGTTGGTGAAGTTACGGACCTTAGCGGTGTGCTTGCTGCCAACAGGATACTTCTCCTCGATGGTGTCCCAAGGATCGTTGGTGAGCTGCTTAACGCCAAGCGACATCTTGCGGTCCTCGCGGTCCAGAGCCAGGATAACGGCCTCGACCTCGTCGCCCACTTTCATGAAGTCCTGGGCGGGACGCAGGCGCTGTGACCAGCTCATCTCACTCACGTGAATCAGGCCCTCAACACCGGGAGCCACCTCAACGAATGCACCGTAGTCGTACATAACGACAACCTTACCCTTGATGTGGTCACCCACCTTGAGGTCAGGATCCAGAGCATCCCAGGGATGCGGCTGCAGCTGCTTCAGACCCAGAGCGATACGGTTCTTCTCCTCATTGAAGTCGAGGATAACGACATTGAGCTTCTGCTCGGGTTGAACGATGTCGGCGGGATTGTTAACACGACCCCACGACAGATCGGTGATGTGAATCAGACCGTCCACGCCACCCAGGTCGATGAACACACCATAGTTGGTGATGTTCTTAACGGTACCCTCGAGTACCTGACCCTTCTCGAGCTTGGACATGATCTCTTTCTTCTGCTGTTCGAGCTCGGCCTCGATGAGTGCCTTGTGCGAAACAACAACATTGCGGAAGTCCTGATTGATCTTCACGATCTTGAACTCCATGGTCTTGTCAACGTAGTCATCATAGTTGCGGATGGGGCGTACGTCAATCTGCGAACCGGGCAGGAAGGCCTCGATGCCAAATACATCGACGATCATACCACCCTTGGTGCGGCACTTGATGTAACCCTTGATGATCTCGTTGTTCTCAAGCGCTTCGTTAACGCGATCCCAGCTCTTGGCCTGACGTGCACGACGGTGCGACAGAACCAGCTGACCCTTCTTGTCCTCACGGTTTTCAACATACACTTCTACAGTGTCACCCACCTTGAGGTCGGGATTGTAACGGAATTCGCTAACGGGAATGATGCCGTCCGACTTAGCACCGATGTTAACCACTACCTCGCGCTTGTTAATCGAGATGACGGTACCTTCGGTCACTTCGTTCTCCTGGAACTTGTTCAAGGAGTTGTCGTAGGTTTTTTCCAGTTCTTCAAAAGATTTGTCTCTTTTGGTCTCGCCTTTTTCATAGGCGTCCCAATCGAAATCGGCGATTGGAGAATTTTTTAATTCTTCGCTCATTTAAAAAGTTAATAATAAGTTAGTTAAACAGCCTTTTCGGACACGTTCCCGAAAAGCGCGACTGCAAAGGTACACAATTTTCCTGAAACACAAGCGCTTTACCATCAAAAATTTCAACATTATTATTAAGGGGGCTTCTATAAATTACCGAAATGTTAATCTTTTAGTTGACCAGATTTTGTTTCTTTTTGGCACCTTTTGC
>JAFTEU010000135.1 GCA_017453505.1 Muribaculaceae bacterium | reverse complement strand
GCCACGTCATGGTCAGTTGCCGAGGATTCAGATGACGATAGGGCTAACTCGCCGAGGATAGGCCGGAAGCCGAAAATAAGCGAGTAGTGACCAAGTGGCGGGAATATCTGAAACAAGGGCCGGCACTCCTTTAAGGAGTAATGTGCGGAACCGCCGTATGCCGAACGGCACGTACGGTGGTGTGGGAGGAAAGGGAGCGAAAGAAAACCTCTCGCTCCCTGACCTACCCGATTTATGGCAATAGGCTCTACTTGGGAAAATATTGTCTAAATAATTTTGCCATGTCAACGACTGTAATTATCTTTGTTGCCTAAGTGGAATTACACCGCGACGATACAAGGGAAGTGTCCTGACTAGCGATTCAAGTGGCTCCGTTAGTATGGATATTTTTCCCAAGTTGGCGGTTGTTTTAAGATAATACGTTGTGTGATAAGGATTTATGAGCCTTTGTCACGAATTGTTATATACTTGCTTCACGTGAAGGATGCAAATTTGCGCCAATGGTATGTTCTCAGTAGCAAAAGCGGAATCAAGGCTCTTGAGGACAAGTTCAGCGCCCTGTCAGCCTCTAGGCTAGAACAAGGAGGGGAGCCTATTGAGTATTTCCTGCCCACTTGTGTTGCGCGGTCATGCTACTATGGCAAGCCTGTCATGAAGCGCAGAAAGCTCATATCTAACTATGTCTTCGTCCGTGACAGCCTCAGGAATATCCTTGAAATGAATCAGGCTATTGATTCGTTATGGATGTTGCCACATCCTGACAAAACCCCTGTTGTCAAGCGGTATATGACCATCAGTGACCGGGATATGGAAGTATTTAAATCCGTTGCCCATGCTTATGCCAACGAACTTCCTTGCTATCCCATAGGCGCTGTTGACCTTGAGGAAGGCGACCGAGTAGAGATTGTGGGAGGAGATTTTGACGGTATGGAGGGAACGCTGCAGTGCCGTCAGGGTCGTAATGGGGGTAAAGTCCTCATATCTATCGGTGACCTATTTCTTATTTCGACACCTGAAATTAGGCCTCAATACATACGCATCTTGCAGTTTGGCAAAGGAAATCGTCATCCTTATCGACTGTTTGAAGCACATCTGCCTCGAGCCATTCAAGCGTTGCAACACATGCAGGGAACGGGCATTACTTCAGATGACATAGCTGCCATGACGGTATTTACTGGCAGGTTTGAGGCATTGCAAACTACGACTGTCAATATTGCCAGTCAGCATGCTACCTTGATGCTCATGAGTTATGCCGCATTACAGGATCAGCAAAATGTTGCCTTGTGGCAAGAACGCTGTAATCAGCTGTTGCCCACCATTAAAAGTGATACCCAGCGCGCCTGGCAGTTAGCATTCATGTTCCTCGCGACAGGTGATTACGCACTTCGCTCTCAAGCTCAGTCCTTGACCGCAACTTGGATCCTTGCCCCTCGGGAACGCAAGCGTGCCCTCATCATTTCCACCCTCAACATGTCTATAGATAATCAATAATGACGTAGAAGCCTGATAGGTGTAACCTTCTATGCCTGAAGAAAAGACAATAAATAACGGAGGTATCCTCAAAGATGGACTCAATAACAGCAGCCGTCAGGTTGGTGATCAATTGCCTCCATCTGGCGAGGGATACCAATCCAATAACCGTCGTATTGCCAAGAACACCCTTCTCCTCTACCTCCGCATGATCGTCGTCATGCTGGTGACTCTTTATACCAGTCGGCTCGTGCTCGCTATCTTGGGGGTCGAGGATTATGGTATCTATCAGGTTGTTGGAGGACTGGTTGCGATGTTCACAATTCTATCGGGATCGCTCTCTGTTTCTACAAGTCGCTTCTTGACATATGCGTTAGGGACTGGAAATCAAGAGGAATTAAAGAAGACATTTGCTACTGTTAGAGCTCTTCACATTATTCTTGCAATATCCATGTTTGTAATTTGTGAGGTTCTTGCAGTATGGTTTCTTAAAACCAAGTTGACAATACCCCCGGAGAGATTATTTGCTGCTAAATGTGCATTGCATTGTTCTATAGCATCATTCTCGATTTCATTGTTAAATGTACCCTATGGCGCTTCGGTGATTTCACATGAAAAGATGTCGGCGTTTGCTTACATGAGTATTTTTGATGTGTTTATAAAACTGCTGATTGTCTATCTATTGTATATTTCACCAATTGACCAGCTGATTTTTTATGCGATTTTGGGACTGGGAACAGGGATTCTTTATCAGGTAATTTATGTCGTGTATTGTGTGATGAAATTCCCTGAGTGCAAATCCCGGCCAGCGTTGGATCGTAGTATTGTCAAATATATCTCTGCATTTGTGGGATGGACATTCTGGGGTAATGCCGCAGTTGTGGCCAAAGATCAGGGAGTGGTCATGTTATTGAACATGTTCTTCGGCCCAATTGTGAATGCTGCCCAAGGTGTGGCAATGCAAGTCAGTGGTGTAGTGACGCGTTTTATCAGCGGTTTCACGACGGCAGTCCAGCCTCAAATCACAAAATCATATGCATCAGGTGATATCAAACGTCTGAATGACTTGCTAATCAAGAGCACAAAATTCTCATTTTTCTTAATGGTGGTTTTGATTTTCCCCATAATTAATAACACTAAGGTCTTGCTTGATATGTGGCTGGTAGAGGTCCCAGATCATGCCGTGAATTTTGCTAACATAATATTAGTGTATACTTTTATTGATTGCTTCACGACACCATTATATACGGCTGTACTTGCAACAAGTAAGATACGCACTTATGAGATAGGGTTAACAATAATCTATTTCACTAATATTGTTTGCACATATATAGCTTTGAAGGTGGGCATGCCTCCCGAGTCCGTATTTGTCTTAGCGGTTATCTTTAAATTATTGGTTTTGCTTCTGCTTGGGCTACAGTGCTGCAGACTATTCAAGTTTGATTTGAAATCTTATAGTCAGTTGATCTTGATTATAGTATTACCGACGTTGGCTTTTGGCTGCCTGGTATCAATGTGTTATCAGCTTTTTTACGATAACGATTCATTCTGGAAGTTAATTGGCTTCACACTATTATTTGAAGCATTGATGTTACCATTTATTTGGTTATATGGTTTTAAGGAGAATGAGCGCCGATTCGTATCGGACTCCATTAAAGGTAAATTAAATTTGTCTCGAAAATGATTAGAGTTTCGAACTTAAGAAAAGAACAGTTAGTTCAGTCACACGAGTGTCGTATCATATGCGATATAAAGTGTGGCTTTTCAGAATGTGAGCACCTATGGATTTCCGTTCCTGAAGAGTTCGGGGAATGGCTTACAGATGACGTTTATGATGCATTCATGATTGCGATGCTATACCCAGCAATGTATTATAATGAAGAACTTGTTGTGGACGGCTATGTGTCTGAAAAGCTATATTATAATGTTATGCATTCTGTTCAAGATTGTGAGAAGGCCTATATTGAAGCGTTGTCAAACATAAAAATATCTGTAGCTGGTTTCGCGACAGCGAAGAAGGTTGACAATAAGGTTGGTATGGGTTTTACTGCTGGAGTTGATGCCTTTGCAACCCTATATGATAGATTTGTATTAGAAGAGAATCCCAATTATCGCATATCTACATTATTTTTCTTTAATGTAGGAACCCACGGAGGTGGAGGAGAAAGAGCTAGGGCAAAATTCCATTCTCGTTATAACTATATTTTACCGTTGGTACAAGAACTTGGCCTGCCATTTGTGCCAATGGACTCAAATCTTTTCGATTTTTATAAGTTTGAGTGGGAGTATGATGCTGGAGTATTATGTCGAGCTTTTGGGATTTTATCTTTTCAACGTGTGCTGAAAAGGTATGTTGTAGCTTACGATTATTCTTTTTGGGAGATAGTTCATTTGAACAATGCGGATTACGCATCGATAACAGATATGGTGAATTATCATAACCTCTGTACGGAAGGTTTAGATATTATTACTGATGGAACACAGTATAGAAGAAGTGAGAAGACGGAGAAATTACTGAATTATCAACCATTTCAGAAATATGTTAATGTGTGTGTGGGAAATGGCTCTACTGAAGCCCATAACTGCTCGAAATGTGGAAAATGCAGGAGAACTTTGTTTTCAATAGATGTTCTAGGTCGGTTAGATGACTTTAAAGAAACATTCGATATAAAAGAATGGGAAAAGAATCGTTACCTTCATTTGTGCAGGATGGTAAGAGATCAAAAAAAAGATATCTATGCCGCTGATAATTTACAATTAGCTAAAAGGCATAATGTCAGAATTCCTTCAATCGTTGAAGCGTATATATATATATATTACCGTGGAGTAATTCGAGAATCAAAAAGGATGCTTAGTTCAATACTCAACAAAGAACCTAAATGTTCTTGAAAAGTAAATCATATTTGAGATAACAGCCAGCAGATATCTAAATGCAGAGGCAAGAAAATAATAGGACGTTTAGTGTGTATGCCAACAGCAGTCGTCTTGCTAAAAACACTGTGGTGCTTTATTTACGCATGCTTGTGACGACTCTGATTGGTTTATACACAAGCAGGGTCATTCTTCAAGCTTTGGGTGTTGACGATTTTGGTCTATTTAATGCTGTCGGTGGATTGGTGGCCATGTTTGCGATTGTGTCTGCTTCACTATCAACAGCTACAAGCAGGTATCTTACTTATGAGCTTGGACGTGGTGACGAGGAAAGACTCAAAACGGTTTTTTCCACCTCGGTTAATGTCCAGATTGGTATTTCTTTATTTGTCGTTGTCGTTGGTGGATTATTAGGCTGGTGGTTTGTCGATTACAGGATGAATATACCGGCCGACCGAATGTCAGCGGCGAATTGGGTATTGATATGTTCAATTCTCACTTTTGCTGTTAAATTGATAAGTATCCCCTATGAAGCATCTATTATCGCCCATGAAAAGATGAATGTATTTGCCTATCTGAATATTTTCATGGCCGTGATGAAGCTTGCCATTGTTTTTACATTGTTCTATTCACCGTTTGATAAGCTTAAAACATATACTTTCTTGCTATTGGCTTTACATCTGTTGATTAGGTTTATCTATACGGTCTATTGCAAGAGACATTATGTTGAGTGCAAGTACAAATTGGTTTATGATGCTCCATTATTAAAGGAAATGACTCAATTTGCAGGTTGGAACTTCTTTGGTAATGCAGCTTGGTTATTCAACACTCAAGGCATTACAGTCTTGATTAA
Source organism: Muribaculaceae bacterium (assembly GCA_017453505.1). Taxonomy (GTDB): domain Bacteria; phylum Bacteroidota; class Bacteroidia; order Bacteroidales; family Muribaculaceae; genus Sodaliphilus. Next base: position 15,584 of record JAFTEU010000135.1, on the reverse strand, counting down.
CATCTTCTTTGGCGTAACTGTCAATGCTGCACGAGGCATAGCCAACCAGTTTGAGAGTGTTGTACTTGAGTTTGTCAATAGCTTTATGATGGCATTAAACCCTCAGATCACTAAGTCTTATGCTTCGGGCGATTTAGATGGTATGCAACGTCTTGTATGCCGTGGAGCGAAATACTCATTTTTCTTAATGATGCTATTTGCCATCCCTGGAATATTGGAGACTAAGAGGATTCTGTCTTCATGGTTGGGCATTGTTCCAGACTATGCAATAGATTTTGTAAGGTTAACTTTTCTTTCCTCAATGTGTACAGTATTAGGAAATACTTTGGTGACCGCACAATTGGCAACAGGCAAGATCAAAAAATATCAGATTGTTATCACCCTATATGGAGCATGGGTGTTTCCATTTACCTGGTTGGCGTTCAAGTTGGGAGGAAGTCCGCTGTGGGCATATTTTGTGTTTTGTATCATCTATTTTGGGATGGTGTTTGTCAGAATATACCTTGTCAAGGATCTGATAAAACTATCATGGAGATACTATATAAAAGAAGTAATTCTTAAAAGTGCATTGACTTTTCTGATCGCTCTGGTTCCTCCATTGATTGTGTTCCTTTTGATGGAAGATTCTGTATTGAGACTTTTGTGCGTATGCCTTGTGAGTATTCTGGCTGATATTGCTGTAATTTTCATGATTGGAATGCAAGCAAGTGAACGCCAATCAATCAACCAGTTCGTTAGAAAGCGCATAGGGAAGTAATAAATAGAACCATTAATTGTTTATATTGATTTATTTTTTATGGGACTGATAAAGCGTTTTTTAGTAAGACTTTTTAGGTTGAATGAGGGCACCTATTACTCATTAAAAAACAAGAAAACGGCTGTCCTGATTAATGACGTTGACTTTGGCCATATTTTAGAGGGCAAGGAGGCAATTATCACTGGAGGAACCAGTGGTATCGGCTTGGCCATCGCTAAGAAAATGATTGCGTGTGGCGCATCGGTTACGATCATTGGCCGAAATGCGGAAAAGGCAAAGACTGTGGCTGAAGAAATTCGTTCTAGGTACCTTGTTCTTGACTTGACCGATACTTCAGACATGATTAAGAAGGTCAGCCAATACATTAGTCATCTCAAGGTGGATATCCTAGTCAATAGTGCTGGTGTGCTAGATAAAGAAAACTGGCTTGAAAAAACACCAGAGAATTATGACCTTGTGATGAACACCAACCTGAAAGCTACCTATTTCATGTGCCAAACGATAGCAAAGCACATGATTGAGAATAAAATACAAGGGCATATACTTAATGTGAGCTCCTCATCCTCCATGCGCCCTAGTTGGGGACCCTATCAATTGTCTAAACGTGCGCTGAATGGTTTGACGTTAGGTTTCGCTCAAAGGTTGGCCCCCAATGGGATTACGGTTAATGGGCTGGCACCGGGTGTGACGATGACACCAATGGCCTCCACCTTTGTAAAAGACACAGATAATCTCGCTTACTACAATCCATTGCGGCGTGCTGAAACGCCTGAGGAGATTGCCAATTTGGCTGTCTTCTTGACGAGTAATCTGGGATCCAGTATCGTTGGTGACACTGTAATGATTACAGGAGGATCGGGTATCCTTAGTGATGAATATTAACAAGAAAGAATCACAGAATTATGGATAAGTTTTATTCTGCTGAGCGTAATGTGCAGATTCTTGTTGCACTGCTCAAGGCACATGGAATCCGCTATGTGATAGCATCACCGGGCACAACTAATATTAATTTTGTTGCCAGTGTGCAGTGTGATCCGTTTTTCAAGGTGTTCTCGTCGGTTGACGAGCGGTCGGCGGCCTATCTGGCGTGCGGCATTGCCAGCGAGAGTGGTGAGGCTGTGGTGTTGACTTGCACGGGTGCGACGGCATCTCGCAACTATATCTCGGGACTGACCGAGGCTCATTACCGCAAACTGCCCGTTCTTGCCGTCACCTCAACCCAGAACCCGATCAAGGTGGGGCACTTGGTGCCTCAAGTCATTGACCGCTCGGTGCAGCAGGCCGACACTGTTGTTGAGAGCATCCTGCTCAATATGGTGCGGTCTAAGGACGAGGAATGGGATTGCGAGATCAAGGTCAACAAGGCGCTGCTGGCCTTGCGCCGCCATGGTGGAGGCCCTGTACACATCAACCTGGAGACAGGCTATAATCAGGATTTCTCGTTGCAGGAACTGCCGCCTGCCCGCTTGATTCCCCGCATCATGCCACATGACGATTTCCCGGAGTTGCCGTCAAACGGGAAAATCGGCATTTTTGTGGGTGCTCATCAGCCCTTCGGCAAGGAGTTGACCCAGGCGGTGGATGACTTCTGCGCCGCTCATGACGCGGTTGTCTTCTGCGACATCACGAGTGGATATCATGGCAAATATGAGTTCCATCCCTCATTGCTTGCCTCCCAGTTCAACTGGGGCAAAGAGCCCATCCGTCCAAACTTGATGATCCACATCGGTGAGGTGAGTGGTGACTACTCAATGGATGTCGTCTTGCCCGACAAGCTGTGGCGTGTCAGTCCCGATGGCGAGTTGAGAGACCGCTTCAAGCGTTTGTCGGTAGTCTTTGAGATGGAGGAGATCACATTCTTCCGTCATTATGCCAAGGGTGGACAGCCCCGCACAGCCTATCTCGAGACCTGCCGCAAGTATCACCAGGAAGCCCTTGCCGCTCTACCCGAGTTGCCATTCTCCAATGTGTGGATCGCCCAGCAGAGCGCATCCAGGGTTCCCGTCGGCACTACGCTCCATGTGGGTATCCTCAACTCGCTGCGCTGCTGGAATTACTTTGATCTGCCTCAGGGTGTGACCACGGCATGCAACGTCGGTGGCTTCGGTATCGACGGCGATGTCTCCACGCTCATTGGCGCTTCGCTGGTCAATCCCGACAAGCTCTATTTTGCCGTGGTGGGTGACTTGGCGTTCTTCTATGACCTCAATGTATTGGGCAACAGGCATGTGGGACGGAATGTCCGAATCATGCTGATCAACAACGGCCGTGGCACCGAGTTCCACAACTCTGACCACCCGGCCTCGAGGTTTGGTGAGGATGGTGACCATTTCATGGCGGCAGCCGGTCACTTCGGCAACAAGTCCCAGGAGCTGGTGAAGCATTATGCCCAAGACCTGGGCTATGAATACTTGACCGCCAGCAATAAGGAGGAATATCTTGCTAACTGCGACCGCTTCTTCAACCCCGAGATGACTGATCGTCCCATGGTATTTGAGGTGTTCACCGACTCGGATGACGAGAGTGATGCCATCAGGTTGTTGCGCACGTCACTGACCGACGGTACTGGCTCCATCAAGCAAATGGCAAGGAACCTGCTGGGTGGGAAATTGACCAGCAAGATAGGTCAGATCATTCGCAAGTAAACACTGCTACCGATACATCCCAGTGCTCTTTTTAGCTGATTATTTCATGTAAAAAGAGCATTGGGATGTAACTTTTTTCCATTTGAATGGTCTAAAGAATAGATTTTCAAGAAAAAATCGGCAAGAATACTTGACTTTTGTCAAAAAAGTATTAATTTTGCAGATTGAAACACAACGAAGACGCAAGATGAAGCGATTGCTTTACATAGTGACGTGCCTCGTGGCGATGGGCGCAATGCAAGCCGTCCCCGTGCCCGACAACTTCTTGCCGCAGCGCATTGAGAGCACTGCGACAGGTCCTGTTGCCCAGGGTGCCGAGGGCCGCATTGTCTTCATTGCTGGCAATAGTGACGCCACTTTCAATGTCTATTCGATTACTGGCCAGCTCATCAAGGTTGTTCGCGTTAGTGCCGAGCAGCGTGCCTCGATAGATTTCCCCAAGGGGTTCTATATCGTCAGGTGTGGCAACCAGTGGTCGCGCAAGGTGGTGGTGCGTTGATGGCACTACTTGCAGCATCTTGTGTATCAGTTTGAAATGAATGTGAGCAATGGGCGTGACTGTGTCACGTCCGTTATTGTTTTTAAGAGGACATATTGGAAATGGTTCTTGCCGAGATCTTCCCATACGCAAATCTGGTTTATGACATCCTCACGGTGTTGTATGCACTCACCGTGCTGGCTGTGATCGTAGTGGTGTTGAGCGAGAACCGCAACCCTGTCAAGTCCATGGCTTGGGTGCTGGTGCTGCTCCTGCTACCGGTTGTGGGACTGGTTATATACCTGATCTTCGGTCGCAGCCTGCGAGGCATGAGGCTTATCTCCCGTTCCCATCTGCGCGAATTGAGGCGAATGAACGACTTTCCCGAGGCTGTCATGCAAGAGGAGGGTCTGAACGATGAGTCGCTCCAACTCGTCTCTCTAGTCAATAAATTGACCGAGCCCCATTTGTTCGAGGGGAATCAGATTAAAGTGTTCACCAGCGGTCAGGAGAAGTTTGAGTCCATGCTGAGTGATATCGAGCAGGCCAGGGATTATATCCATGTGCAGTATTTCATCATCGAGAACGATACCACTGGCAGGCGCTTGATTGACTTGCTGGAGCGCAAGGCCCGTGAGGGAGTGAAGGTCAGGGTGCTCTATGACTACGTCGGCTCGTTCTATTTCCGCCCGCGCATCTTGAAGCGGATGCGTGCTGCGGGCATTGAGGTTCACCCGTTCATGGAGTTGACGTTCACCCAATTCCTGTTCCGTCTCAATTGGCGCAATCACCGCAAGATCGTGGTTGTCGATGGCAATGTGGGTTACGTCGGTGGCATGAATATCGCCGACCGTTATGTGCTTGGGACCAAGAAGGAACTTCCCTGGCGGGACACACATCTGCGCATCGCTGGCGAGTCAGTGGCTGCCCTCCAGTATTCCTTTGCCATCGACTGGGACTACACAACCCGTCAATTGCTCACGTCGCCGGTCATGCATTATGAAGAAGCACCGCAGCGCCCCGATCATCTGGTCCAGATGGTGAGCAGTGGCCCCACTGGCCGATGGAACAACATCTCCTTTGTCTTCCTCAAGGCCATAACGCTGGCCAAGCGATGCATCTACATCCAGACTCCCTATTTCTTGCCGAGTGATTCCCTGCTCAAGGCCATGCAGAGCGCGGCTCTCGCCGGCATTGACGTGCGGTTGATGATACCGCGTCGTCCCGACTCAATGATGCTGCGTCTCGCCACTGGCTCATATATCAAGGAATGCCTACAGGCGGGCATCAAGATCTACTTCTATGAGCCTGCTATGATGCATGCCAAGGTGGTCATCGTCGACGACGAGTTTGTTACCACAGGATCGACCAATTTTGACTTCCGCAGCTTTGAGCATAACTTCGAGTTCAACGCGCTGGTCTATAGCAAGGAGTTCAACCGTAAGATGAAGTCCGTCTTTGAAGCCGATATGGCCCAGTGTACACGTGTGAGAATGGGCAAGTGGAAACAACGTCCTCTCGTGCAGAAGGCGCTGGAGTCAGTCGTCCGCCTCATCAGTCCCATTTTGTAATAATACCCATTCATGATAACCTTTCCCAACGCAAAAATCAACCTCGGTCTGAACATCGTCGAGCGTCGTCCCGACGGCTATCACAATATCGAGACCGTTTTTTATCCCATTCCGCTCACCGACGTGCTAGAGATTGTCCCTGCCGTCAATGGCGTGACGTCGCTCACTTGCTATGGCAACTCGGTGGATTGCCCTGTCGAGAAGAATCTTGTTTTCAAGTCCTATAAGTTGTTGCAGGATCAGTATGACCTCCCGCCTGTGGCCATGCATCTGTATAAACACATTCCTGACGGTGCCGGCCTTGGGGGCGGTTCCAGTGACGCTGCCCATGCATTAAAGATGCTCAACCAGATGTTTGGCTTGCGAATTGGAGACGCTGATCTGGCCGCAATGGCCGCTAAGCTGGGTGCAGACTGCGCTTTCTTCATCTATAACCGTCCCATGATGGCAACAGGCATTGGAGATCGCTTGTCTCCTGTCGATATTGACCTCGCGGGCAAGACCTTGTTGCTGGTGAAACCACCCGTCGGAGTGGATACCCGCACTGCCTACAGCCGAGTCGTGCCGCAGCAGCCTGCTGCCGCTCTTCTTGATACTATCGCACGGCCTGTGGCTTCGTGGGATGGTCTGCTGGTCAATGATTTTGAACCCAGCGTGTTTGCTGCATTGCCCCAGTTGTGGCTTATCAAGGCCCGCTTGCTGGATGCGGGGGCTCAGTATGCTGCGATGTCTGGATCGGGATCAACGGTATTCGGCATATTTGATAGTGACAAACTGGCAGAGCCGCTGGCTGACACTTTTGCAGATTGCGTCACCTTTGTCCTGCATCTGTAATCTCACCTTCCCTGATGTATCCGTGTTGCTGACGTTTGCCCGATTGTGATAGGGTTGGCGAGGGTTTGGAGTGGTTTTTGCAGAATTTAAACAGGTAAATCGAATTTAAAACAATAACTACAATATGTCTAAAAAGAACAAGAAAAATCAGAGCGAAGAAGCCAAGGAAGCTCAGCAGGAAGTTCTCAACGAGGAGAAAGACCCTCAGCAGCAGGCACAGGAACAAATGGACGAGGAAACTGTCGAAGATGTTGACAAGAAGATTGCCGACCTGGAGCAGCAACTCGAGCACGAGAAGAAGGAATACCTGTTCCTGATGTCCGATTTTGAGAACTTCCGTCGCCGCACGGCCCGTGAGAAGGCTGAACTCATCAAAAACGGAGCCGAGAGCGCCATGCGTGACCTCTTGCCCGTTGTCGATGACCTGGAGCGTGCGCTCGATGCCATCAACAAGGGCGGAGATCTGGATAGCCTCAAGGAGGGCGTTGACCTCATCTATAATAAGTTTGTGAAATATCTCGAGAGTCAGCATGTCACTGCGATCGACTCGACAGGTAAGGACTTTGACACCGATGTGCATGATGCCGTCACCATGTTTCCCGCACCCGATCCCTCGATGAAGGGCAAGGTGATCGACACGACGATCAAGGGCTACATGATCAATGACAAGGTGCTGCGCCACGCCAAGGTGGTTGTCGGCAGTTGATGAAGCGTTCAGCACCGACAAGAGATTAATGAATTAGAGATTAGAGAAATTTCAAGATAACATGGCTCAGAAGAGAGATTACTATGAGGTACTCGGAGTGGAGAAGAATGCCACTGCCGATGACTTGAAGAAGGCTTACCGCAAGCTGGCCATCCAGTATCACCCTGACAAGCAGCAAGGCAAGAGCGATGCTGAGAAAAAGGCAGCCGAGGAGAAGTTCAAGGAGGCAGCCGAGGCCTACAACGTCCTCAGCGACCCGGATAAGCGTGCCCGTTACGACCAGTTCGGCTTTGCCGGTGAGCAGATGGGTGGCGGCGGATATGGCGGCGGTATGTCGATGGATGACATCCTGCGCCAGTTTGGTGACCTGTTCGGTGGCTTCGGCGGCTTTGGTGGTTTCGGCGATTTCTTCGGCGGCGGTGGCCAGGCCCAGCGCGTGAACCGTGGTACTGACCTGCGTGTTCGTGTCAAGATGACACTCAACGAGATTGCCAAGGGTGCCGAGAAGAAACTGCGCATCCCCCGCATGAAGTCTTGTGAACATTGCCACGGCACGGGTGCCAAGGATGGAACCGCCCTTGAGACGTGTCCCACCTGCCACGGCAGCGGTATGGAAGTGCGCATGCAGCGCACCATGTTCGGCACGATGCAGTCCCAGAGCGTTTGCCACACCTGCGGTGGTAGCGGCAAGCGCATCAAGGAGACATGTGCCCATTGCGGTGGAAAGGGCCTGGTCCGCAAGGAGGATGTCGTGAGCATCAGCATTCCCGCTGGTGTCGCCGATGGCATGACCCTGCGCATGGGCCGCAAGGGCAACGATGCTCCTGGTGGCGGCGTGCCGGGCGACCTGCTTGTCGTGATCGAGGAAGTGCGTGACGCACAACTCACCCGTGACGGCAACGACCTCATCTATAACCTGATGTTGGACATCCCGACGGCGGTCCTGGGCGGCAAGGTCGAGGTGCCCACCGTTGATGGCAAGGCGCGTGTCACCATCAAGCCTGGCACTCAGCCCGGCAGCATCCTGCGCCTGCGTGGCAAGGGATTACCTTCGCCTGAGCGCTACGGTACCGGTGACCTGCTCATTAATGTCATGGTTTACATGCCCGAGAAGCTCAACGACAAGGAGAAAGAGGCAATCATGATGCTCCAGAACAGTGGCGAGCATGTTAAGCCCAGCGATGGCGACAAGAGCCGCATCTTCTCCCGTCTGCGTCACATTTTTGATTGATTTATCACCAATAAAGACAATATATTCTCTATATGGCTAACCGCCGACACGATCACCGCGTGCCTCGCAACGACGACAAGGCCGTCACCCGCGAGGTGAAGCAGCCGTGCAAGCTGCTGGACTTTGTTATGCAAACCCTTGACGGCATCAGCCGTAACAAGGCCAAGTCGATTTTGGCCCATGGTGGAGTCTCGGTCGATGGGCAGGTGCAGTCTCATGTCGATTATCCGCTTGTCGAGGGCTGTGTGGTGCAGATTCGTCGCCATGCCCGTCCCTCGTCGGCCAGGAGCCCCTACTACCGCATTGTCTATGAGGATCGGTGGGTGGTTGTCGTGGACAAGCAGCAAGGTGTGCTGTCGATGCCTGTCGGCGCGGGCAGCCTCAACATGAAGTCGCTGCTCGACCGCCACTTTGCCGAGACCCACCAGCGTTGCACCGCCCACGTGGTTCATCGTCTGGATTGCCGCACGTCGGGCCTCATGGTCTATGCCAAGAGTGTCGATGTGCAGCAGCAGATGACGGCCGACTGGCACAGCACCATCATCGACCGCCGCTATGTCGCTGTGGTCGAGGGCGTCATGGAAGAGCCCGCAGGTAAGGTCGAGAGCTGGTTGCATGATACCGACCGCATGATTGTCGTCAGCAGTCCCGTTGACGACGGCGGCAAGTGGGCCGCGACTGAGTGGGAAGTGGTGGAGCAGGCTCCTGCCCGCACGCTGCTCTTCCTCCACCTGCTGACGGGTCGCAAGAACCAGATACGTGTCCACATGGCCGATCTGGGGCACCCTGTCGTGGGCGATGGCAAGTATGGCCATCAGGACGATCCTGGCAGCCGCATGTGCCTGCATGCTTTCCGCTTGGCGTTCAATCATCCGGTAACGGGAGAACCTCTGTACTTCGAGACCCCCATACCACGTTACTTCGGCAACGCCTTGCACCACGCTCCCTAAAAACAACGCTGCACGTCAACTATAAGGAAAACAACAAGTGCAATAAATACAATCTGTTGTCAATCAGATATTTGTATTTATTGCACTTGTTGTTTTCTTTCTGGCGGTGTTGGTGGGTCAGAATGGAGGGCCGTCGGTGGGGCCGATGCAGGGCAGCTCGTTGTCTTGTTCGGGTGATGTGTTCTCTCCGCGCTGCTGGCGCAGTTTCTTGATGTAGGCCAGCTCATTGATGGCATAGTCGGCGTTGTCTTCCTCGTCAAGCATCTGGGTGAAGATCTTTTCGGCTTTGTCAAGCTGGTTGAAGTCGATGTAGGCATAGCCGCGGCGGCGCCTCAGGAAGTTGATGAAGTCCTTGATGTTCTCGGGCAGTTCCTCCATCTCGCTGAAGTTGTGCTTCACCTCGTCCATCACACCCTCGGTGTAGCTGAACAGGCGCAGGTCCTTGCTGTTGGCCATCGAGTTGACCAGTTCCATGGTGTGCCTGATGTTACCGTCGCTGGCCATGAGATCCAGGTAGTAGAACGCCTGCTTGGGCAGACCCAGTTCGTTGTAGCAGAAGCCCAGCTTGTAGGCCGTTTCCATGAATACCTGCTTGTCCTGGGACTTCATCTCGAAGAAGTTCTCGCGCAGGCTGTTGAACACATTCTCCAGGTGCAGGATGGCCTCGTAGTAGCGCCCGGCGTGAAACAGTTGCTGGCCCCAGTACAGGTTGTAGGCCGTGTGGGCGGCGAATACCTGGCCCAGCATGAACTGCTCCTCGGACAAGCTGTCATACTCGCCGTTGCGGGCTTTGAGCTTGGCATCGCTCCACATGTAGTCAAACTCCTGCTGCCGCTTCTTGTCATCCGAGCGGTCCAGGGCGATGAGCAGGCTCACGCTGTGTGGCTGCCTGTTCTCGTTGTTCAGGGAGTTCATCCGGCTGGCATTGCGGGGCACATGGGTCACGGTTACACGGGTGTAGATGCTGTGATCGTCGGCACCCTCGGCAGTCAAGGCGATGGTGGTCATGCGGGGCTGCTGGTCATCACCCTGCTTGTAATGCAGGTCCAGGATGGCATAGTCGCGCGTCAACCGGGCCTTCTGTCCCTCGCCCTCGACCAGGGCGCGGCGCAGGTCGTAGTTGCGGATGTCCTCCACCTTCTCGATGCGCTCTTGACCACTCACGGTATTTACCGTCATGAACAGCAGCAGGGCCTGGGGCAGGGGAGACACGGTCTCGAGCATCTGCCACAAGGGCAGGGTACCCGTGCCGGCGGCAATGCTGGCGGCACTGCTGTCGAGCTGGTGGCGCATTTCCAGCCGTCGCAGCATGAACATCTCGCGCTGGTGCTTGTAGAGCTCGCTTTCCAGGTCAAGGGTGTCATTGTCCTTGGCGATAGAGACGGCCTCGTCGTAGTCCTTGTGCCACTCACGCTGGAAGTGGAAAGCCGCTTTCAGCTGGTTGACCATCTGTTCGGTAGTCACCTGGTTGTTGAAGAATGACATGTGCACATTCACCACATTGTCCTCATGGTCAATCGAGTAGGTAAACTTGAACAGGATGTTGCTGTTGTTGCGCTCGTTGCACTTGGTGCGCACCAGGTCCAGATGGCTCATGGGGGCTGATGCCATGGTGGGATAGGTCACCTCCACACAGTCATTCTGCTTGCGGATGGCGGCGACAAAGTGGGCTGCTTGGAACTCAAAGTGATAGATGGTGGCATTGTCCTCGTGTTCAATGTCATAGGTGCAGTTGTTATCCTTGAGGAACTGTTCAAAATCGGCTGTTACTGTGGTCTTTTTCTTCCTGATGCGCATAGTGATTGATGTGTTGAGTGGGTAAAATGTACAAGAACACTGCAATTATCGTGCCAACCGAGGGCCATGATGCTTGCATCAATGGCCGAGGTGCCGCCGATAATATGTAATTATCGTGCCAACCGAACGCCATGATGCTAGCATCAATGGCTGAGGTGCCGCCGATAATATGTAACTCAAGTTTCTGAAGTAATAAATACTTCAGAACTTGAGGATTAGAGAGGAGTGAGTAGAGAGTAGTGAAGAAAAAATTCTCTGAATTTTTTGGGGCTTCGACACATGGACTTGCGGCGGCCCCTCTCTACACCCTACTCTCTACACTCTACACCTCAAGTTGATAAACGTGGCGAAGCCACTTTAGAAACTTGAATATGTACTTATCGTGCCAACGTGGGGAACGTGCCACCGAAGTAACGGCGTTGCAGCCCCAGGTAGGCTGCCGTGTCACGTTTCACCTGGTTGTGCCACATGTTCAGGCTGTCGCACAGGCCCTGGCGGTCCTTAGAAACCATCCAGGACTGGAATTGCGAGAGGCTGATGGCTACCGAGCGGTCCAGGTTGGGCAACTGGGCGGCCATGGCGCGGGCGATGGAGCGGTTGACCACTGCATAGCGGATTTCGCCTGCCGACACCATCATCATCAGCTGCTCGGGGCCGTAAAGCTCATCGACGTGGACATAGATCGTGTCACCGATCTCGCGGCTCAGGCTGGCGATGCGCTGAATCATGGGCGAGCCCTTGACAACCCACACCGTGTCGCCGGCCAGATCCAGCTGTGAGTGGATGGCATGGCTGTCGCGTCGCTGCACGAGCACCTGCTGGTCGATGTAGATGGGCTGTGTGAAGGCAAACCGTGACGTGTCGCCGGCGGTCATCGGGAACTGGGCCACCAAGACGTCATAGCGGCCTTCCTCAAGCCCTGCCAGAGCCTTCTCCAGTGTCACCACGGGATGGAACTTCATGGGACAATGCACGCTGTCCGAGATCATGCGCAGCAAGTCATAGTTATAGCCTCCCAGCGTGTCATTATAGGTGTAGTAGGTCACTGGCGAGTACTCGATGGCGATGTCGAGCGTGTCACCGCCGCTGGGCTGCGAACCCACCCCCTCGGCAGGCTTGTCACACATGCTCAAGGCAACCATGCATGCTACTACCACAGCAAGCAGCAGTATGTACAGTAGCATCTGTCCCCGTCGTGCGGGTTGTTGTCTCGTTATTGCCATCTTTACGTTTTTTTTCTGGAGTGCAAAGGTACAATATTCTCCCCATTTACACAATACCGCCAGCCTGTAATTGACAGACTGGCGGTTAAGGGTTGAATCAGTTATATTAACTGTTCATTGTTACTTGGCGTTGTAGGCTTCGAGGGCTTTCTCGAGTACTACCAGAGCGCGCTTGAGGTCGTCGATATTGAGTACGTAGGCCATGCGCACCTCGTCCTTGCCTAGGCCCTTGGTGGCATAGAAACCGCTGGCAGGAGCCATCATCACGGTCTCGCCCTCGTAGTTGAACTCCTCCAGACACCAGCGGCAGAAGTCGTCGATGTCCTTCACCGGCAGCTTGGCCACGGTGTAGAAGGCTCCCATGGGCATCGGGCTGAAGACGCCGGGGATCTTGTTCAGACCCTCGACCAGACAGTTGCGGCGGGCGATGTACTCGTCATAGACAGCCTTGTGGTAGGCCTGGGGAGCGTCGAGCGAAGCCTCGGCGACGATCTGGCCGATCAAGGGAGGACTCAAGCGGGCCTGAGCCAGTTTCATGGCGGCAGTGCGCACTTCCTTGTTGCGGGTGATGAAGGCACCGATGCGGATGCCGCACTCGCTGTAGCGCTTGCTGACGCTGTCGATCATGATGACGTTGTTCTCGATGCCTTCCAGGTGCATGGCGCTGGTGTAGGGGGCATCGCTATAGATGAACTCGCGGTAAACCTCGTCGGCGAACAGGAACAGGTCATATTTCTTCACCAGGTCACGCAGGCGCATGAGCTCCTCGCGGCTGTACAGGGTACCGGTTGGGTTGTTGGGGTTGCAGATCATGATGGCGCGGGTGCGCTCGTTGATGACCTTCTCAAACTCCTCGACGGGAGGCAGGGCGAAGCCGTCCTCGATGTGGGTGGTGATTGTGCGTACCACAGCGCCGGTCTCGCAGGCAAAGCCCATGTAGTTGGCGTAGGCGGGCTCGGGGATGATGATCTCGTCACCAGGGTTCAGGCACACCATGAAGGCCATCTGCACGGCCTCACTGCCGCCACAGGTCACGATGATGTCGTCAACATCCAGGTTGATGTCATAGCGCTTGTAGTAACCCACGAGCTTCTCCAGATAGCTGGGATAACCCTGTGAGGGGCTGTATTCGAGCACCTTGCGGTCAACGTGCTTGAGGGCCTCCAGACCTTCCTCGGGGGTGGGCAGGTCGGGCTGACCGATGTTGAGGTGATACACTTTGATACCGCGTTTCTTGGCGTCGGCTGCAAACGGAGCCAGCTTCCTGATGGGCGAAGCGGGCATGTCAACGCTGCGTTGTGAAATCTTAGGCATAATACAGTTTTTGAATTGATTGTTAATGATATTATGAAATATGTTTTTTTCTATGGGGGCAAAATTACACAAAATTTGGGCAAGTCGAGCACAAAAGCACATAAAATGTGGTTTTGGTGGTTTGCGGCCAAGTTTTTTTCGGGGAATGCTTGTTTTTTGAGATTTTATCACTAAATTTGCGGTGATTCGGTTAGCCCGCTTGGGGCTGGCGGGGTCATGACATATTTTTGAGAGGACGTTACTTGATGACGTTTATCTTCGGTACTCAAACTTCGCAACTTTGACTACTCCCGGAGAAACGGCAACGACAACGTCCATGTCGGGTGTACTTTATATCCAGTGGCTATCTTGCGTGATGGCCGTGTATAATAGGACACGGCGTGGGCTAACTGCGTTGCTTACCTTGGAGTAGGGGCAATGCGAAGGCCTGAGTACGAGGTAGGCTGGCGAGTACAGCGACCCACGTCTTTTTGATTTAACCTCCACACTAGAGTCGCTTGTGGAAAAAGTAGTTATTAACTGATTTGTCTAACGTGAAAAAATTGTATGTGTATGAAAAAGACATTACTATTTTTAATTTTGGCCCTGCTGGGCATGACCCAGCTGGCGGCGCAGGAATATGAGTATGTTCCGTTCGTTCGTGAGGGCGTGAAGTGGGTGTGCCTCTATGATAACCCGATTCAGGGCATGGGCTATGAGGATGGCTTTATCCCAATTCGGGGTTCATTACTACACGCTGGAAATGAAAGGTGACACCATGATAAATGGCAAGGCATACAAGCCCGTCCACCTCTATAGCGGTGAGAGCATTGACGAGTCAAATGACACGGTGCCCGTCTATCTGCGCGAGGAGGACAAGGTCGTCTATGGCATCATCCCTGATGAGAGGCGGTATTGGGAGTGCCCTGTGGGCATCGGCACAATGGTAGAAAACTGCCGTTTTGCGTGTGATAACATCAAGGCAGGCGAGGAGTTCAAGCTGTATGACTTCAACGACCCGGCCAATTTCTATGAGAATGAAGTGACGACGTGGATGTCCCCTCTTCACTATAACTATGCCGATACCGTTCAGGTGGGCGACAGGTTGAGCAAGCGTCATTCTATCAGCTTCAATTCGATTGCTGATCATGAGGAATTCATTATTGATGGTATAGGATATGTCGGCAATGACGACTATCTGCCCCTGGGCACTCCGCTGAATTATTTCTATCCTGTAAGTTCAGGCATGACCCAAGTCGATTATCGCTTGAGCCATGTGATTGAGGACGGCAAGATCATCTACAAGGGCATGCGCTACCGTGAGTGCGCACTTGATGGTATCGACGAGGTGGTGGCCGACCGCGCAGTGCGTCCCATTGACGGCAACTACTACAACCTGATGGGCCAGCCCGTGGGCACCCAGGTGCCCAGCGTGCCCGGCATCTACATCCACCAGGGCAAGAAGATCGTCGTGAGATAGCGCACTAGAGCGATCACCAATCCAGCCAACGGGCCTCACGCAAAGTCGCAAAGCCGCGAAGTTTTTTCTCAGACAACTCAGACAACATGTTGACTACTGGGACAACTTTTTATTATTGGCATCCGCCACATTGATCCTCACGCCAAGCCGCCAAGCCGCTAAGTTATTTTATTGCGAGCACTTGCGAGCAACACTTTAAAAAACTTTGCGTCTTTGCGACTTTGCGTGAGATTTTTCGGCAGGTGATTTGCTAAATAGTTGCGGCTTTGCGTGAGGCCAAGAAGCTCGCGGATGCCGCTGACAACTGACAACTGAAAACTGAGTTGAGCACTAAAAAAGCGGCCCCGCGAGGGGACCGCCTTTTTTAGTACTCAACTAGAGGAGTGATTACCTCATCACCTTAACGGCGCTGGTGGAACCGTCGGTGTAGGTGGTCACGACGATGGTCATGCCGTTAGCCTCCTGCATCTCCTGACCAGCCATGTTGAAGTAGCGTACACCGGCAACAGCCTTCTCACCACTGAGCTCATTAACTGCACTGGGATCGGGCTTGGTGTTCTCGTCAACGGTGAAGGTAACACTAACGGGGTTGCTCTGGTTCTTACCAGGAGCAACAGCG
>JAFTEU010000011.1 GCA_017453505.1 Muribaculaceae bacterium | reverse complement strand
GTCGCCGCCCTTGAGGCAGATGAGACCGTTGGGAACGGCATTGCGGTCCACGCTGTCGATAAAGCGCTTGACCAGGGGCACCAGATCACCCAGGTCCATCACGGCACGGCTCACGACAAAGTCAAACTTGCCCTTCACTTCCTTGACATCACCATGCTGGAAGGTGACATTCTTCAGTCCGATGCGCTCTGCGACATCCTGGGCAACACGCAGTTTCTTGCCGATGCGGTCTACCAAGTGGAATGTCACTTCAGGATAGTAGATGGCCAGCGGAATTCCGGGCAGTCCCCCACCCGTCCCCAAGTCCATCACACGCGTGCCGGGAGTGAACTTCACAAATTTCACGATGCCCAGCGAGTGCAACAGATGATTCACTTCCAGGTTGTCGATGTCCCTGCGTGAAATGACATTAATCTTGGCATTCCACTCAGGATAGAGGACTGAGAGTTGCTCCATCTGAGCACACTGTACATCATTAAGTTCCGGAAAATATTTCAGTATATGTTTCATTCAGTTTTCAGTTGTCAGTTTTCAGTTGTCAGACAGAAAACTAATTCAGTTGTCGGTTGAATGTTAACTGTTCACTGACTTAAAGTCTCTTGAGGATGCTATCGTCAGACAAGTAGTCATCCAGATCACCGTAGGGAATCGTGATTGAGGGCTCGCCCACGGCTTCGACGGCCAATTCATTGGGCAAGAAACTCCACGTCAAGCCATTGTCGTCAAAGAAGAAGTTGCGGGTTACGGTGAGGTTCTCGACATTGAAATAACCCAGGTCATTGAGCTGCTCGTTGCCAGTGGCATTGTTCTGCTTGAGCAACTGCTGGCGCAACAGCTGGCACACGTCGGCCACGGCATCGTCACGGAAGAGGGCCGGCAAGTCGATATAGGTCTGATTCTCGACATCAAAGCTGTAATAACGGTGAGTGACCGAGGTCACCTTGTCGTTCTTCTTGACCACATCAACGCGTTCAAAGGTCACCACACCATTCTTGTTATAGACAGGCGTGACGCGCGTGCTCGTGGCATAGCGCAGGGTGTTCTGTCCATCATCGGCAGCAGCCTCGGCGGCTTCATCGGCGGTTAACGGTTCCTCCATGAAGTCATACTGGTGCATGCTGTTGGCCACCACTTGGCGCATGGCTTCCTGCAAGGAGAGCGTGTCACCCGATTCCAGCACATAGGCGGCAAACAAGCGCTGCAGGCTATCGATAGAGACATCCTTGCCGGCCTGAATGGGATAGTCGATGGTAGCCTCGGCAACAATGGTGCACCGCTCGCCGTTGCTCATTGTGAATCCCGAAGTGTCGTTCAAGCGCTGTGTCTTGACCGACACTGCTGGGGTGCCGTCACCCGGCTGCTTTTTACCCGTCTTGCCGCAGGAGAAAAGCAATGCCGTGACTGACAGCACTATAAGCATAGAAAAAAGCTTCGTCTTCATGTTCTTTTGGCTCAGTTTTTCGTTTTAATCTCGCTAAGGTACGATATTTTTGCCGAAAACCAACCTGTTAAATGGATTTTTTTGACGAACTTTGCAGTAAAATTAGTTTTCAGTTGTCAGTTTTCAGTTGTTAGCGGCATCCGCAATTAACTGAAAGCCGAAAACTGAAAGCCGAAAACTGAAAGCCACAATGAAAATCGGACAATACAACGAACTGCGCATCAACCGCATGGTTGACTTCGGTGCCTATCTGATTGACGACGACACCCACGAGGTGCTGTTGCCCAAGCGTTACCTCACCCCAGACATGAAGGAAGGCGGGATGGTGCGCGTCTTTGTTTACAATGACAGCGAGAACCGCCCTGTGGCGACCACCGAGGAGCCCAAAGCCGTTGTCGGCGACTTCGCCTTGATGCGCGTCAAGGCGGTGAACAGGGTGGGCGCTTTTCTCGACTGGGGATTGGTAGCTAAGGATCTGCTGGTGCCCTTCAGTGAACAGCGGGTCGATATGCAGGCAGGGCGCAGCTATATCGTACGCGTTTATCTCGATGAGGCCAGCCACCGCATCGTCGCCAGTGCGAAGCTAGGCAGGTTCCTCAACCAGACGGAGCCCGATTATTACCACCGTGAGAAGGTGGAAGTGCTGGTCACGCAGCGCAGCGACTTGGGCTACCGCGTCATCATCAACAACGAGCATTGGGGCCAGATTTACCAGAACGAGACTTATCAGGAAGTGAACATCGGCGACAGGCTGACAGCCTTTGTCAAGCAGGTTCGTCCCGACGGCAAGGTGGACGTCACACTGGCCAAGATCGAGAAAATGCGCGTGGACGACCTCTCGGACCGCATCCTGGACTACTTGCAGGGCCATGGCGGCGAGATGACCCTTACCGACAAAAGTTCTCCCGACGACATCAACAAGACCTTCAACTGCAGCAAGAAAGACTTCAAGAAAGCACTCGGCCTGCTCTACAAGCAACAGCAGGTCACACTGGGAGACAAAGTAGTCTTAGTGAACAGTTAACAGTTAAGAGTGAACAGTTAAGAGATGATGGAGGGAGCAGTCGTCTCTTTTTGTTGTGGTTGGCTTGGGGCTTTCCTTTGAATAATTTCATTGCTATCTTGCTGGTTGAGAGAATTTCTTTTAACTTTGCAGGACTAAGTTATCATCTTGTGCATCATGGAATATATTAGACTGATTTTAGCAATCGTTGTGGCCGGGCTGTTTTCCTTACGGGCCGGCGCGGATAATCATCTTGCCCCCGAGGCTGTGGGGCCAGTGCCCTCACAGGCACAGGTGGAGTGGCAACAGATGGAGACCTATGCGTTTATCCACTTCGGGCTGAACACGTTTAATGATATGGAATGGGGCTATGGTGATACGCCAGCAAGCACTTTCAACCCCACACGGCTGGATTGCGAACAGTGGGTGCAAACTCTGGTCAAGGCCGGCATGAAGGGGGTAATCCTTACCAGCAAACATCATGACGGGTTCTGCTTGTGGCCCAGCCGATATACCGACTACAGCGTGGCCACGTCGCCCTGGCGCGACGGCAAGGGCGACGTGGTGAGGGAACTCGCCGATGCCTGCAAGAAGTACGGCATCAAGATGGGCGTGTATCTCTCGCCGTGGGACAGGCATCAAGCCAGCTATGGCACGCAGGAATATGTCACCTATTACTACAACCAGCTGGAGGAACTGATGACCCAGTATGGCGACATCTTTGAGGTGTGGTTTGACGGTGCCAATGGTGGCGATGGCTGGTATGGCGGAGCCTGCGAGAAACGTGAAATTGACCGTAGCACCTATTACAATTACCCCAAGGCGTGGGGCATCGTTAACCGCCTGCAGCCTGATGCCGTCATCTTCTCGGACGGCGGGCCTGGCTGTCGCTGGGTGGGCAACGAGAAAGGATATGCCAATGCGACGAACTGGGCCTTCGTGCGCAGCAAGGACGTTTATCCCGGTTATCCGCAATATGAGGAACTGCAATCGGGCCATGCCGATGGTGACGCCTGGTGCGCCAGCGAGTGCGACACCAGCATACGCCCGGGATGGTTCTACCACGAGAACGAGGATGACAAGGTCAAGACCGTTGATCAGTTGACCGACCTGTATTACCGCAGTGTCGGCCACAACGGGACGCTGTTGCTC
Organism: Muribaculaceae bacterium; assembly: GCA_017453505.1. GTDB lineage: Bacteria > Bacteroidota > Bacteroidia > Bacteroidales > Muribaculaceae > Sodaliphilus. The sequence continues at coordinate 2,869 of JAFTEU010000011.1, read as the reverse complement.
AACTTTCCCGTGGATCGCGACGGTCTCATCCACCCCATCGACTCGGCAATAGCCGTGCAGTGGCACGAGCGCATCTGCCGCGATCTGAGCGACAATCTATTGGCAGGTGCCAGGTTCACAGCCAGCGACACACGCAGCCAGCAGTTCAATGCAACCATGATGGGCGACGATGACTGGAACACCTACTGGGCCGCCAGTGACGATGTCACCACTGCCGATATCGTCATCAAGACCAGACAAGACGTGACACTGAATTGCGTGATGCTGCAGGAATACATCCCGCTAGGACAACGCATCAAGTCATTTGTCATCGAGAGCAAGACCTGTTGTGGCAAGTGGGTACCGGTCATCACCGACGAGGAGACGACGACCATCGGCTACAAGCGCATCGTACGTTTTGCCGAGCGCACCGCCAGCGAGTGGCGCATCCGCATCCTGGATAGCCGCGCCTGCCCGTGCATCACGGGCATCAAGGCTTTCTATATCAACCATTAAGACACCCAAACTCAAAATCCGCATGAATCAAGCAAGTGAAAGGGCTTTACGCATTGCCCAGGAGATTGCCAAGCGCACCTCGACCAAGCATTATCGACTGGTGCTCAATGAGGAGCGCCAGCCTGTAATCACAGGCAGCAAAATCGGCGGCTCAGCTTATTGGCCTGCCGACATGGACTACCCCACCGATGAACGGGGTGAAAAAATGATGTTGCTGATGCAGATCAACTGCCAGGAGGCGGGCTTGGATGCGCCATTGCCCGAGTGCGGCATGCTGCAATGGTTCATCAGCGTGAATCCTGATCGGATGTATGGCTGCCAGGGCAATTACAACGCGGACGGTACAGGATTCCGCATCATCTACCATAAGGACATTGATCAAAGTGCCCCCACAGCCGACGCACCCACAACCGAGACCGTGGACACCGAGCTGACGCCTGTCAAGCGGGAAGTTGCCATTGATGCCGTGGCCGAGGAGACGGTCATGGGTGTCAATGACGGGCACTTCAATCGGCAATTCTTTCAAGTCGTCAAGGAAATCACGGGTGTTGAACACACCGACAAGGCCTGGTATCAATACCTCGATAATGAAGACTGCTTGCACATGGAGCGGAGCCTGGGCATGAAACGCCCCTGCCACCAGATGCTGGGATATCCCGTCTATAGTCAAGATGAAGCGCGCAGTGATATCGAGCGCCAAGACACATTGTTGTTCCAGCTGGATTCACAATTCTCCAGCAAGATCAAGGGGGAATTGGTCATGTGGGGTGACATGGGTAGCGGATTTATTTTCATCAACCACGAGGAACTCACAGCACTCGACTTCGGCCATGCCTATTATTGCTGGGACTGCGGTTGATCAACCGTTATCCTCTCTTACCTGAAAGAAGGTAATCGATCAGATCGGAGAGATCATCAATTGAAACCAGTCCGTCGCCATTGATATCGGCTGCATCATTAACGGCAACATTATTGGACAATAGCAGATCGATGAGCGACGACACATCGTCAATGCTGACAATTCCATCCTGGTTGACATCACCCGGCAAAAAGTCACGGTTAGGATAAAGCCCGACATACATTGCCTGCCAATCATCGTAAGTATATTGCCTGACATCAAGCAGAGCGACATCAAAATAGCCGTTCTCCAATCCGTACCATCCCCAGTTCACATGGACCAGCCCATTCTCGTCATAGCCATCTATAATAAAATTATGCCCAGCGATGATTCCTGCCTCAATATTGAGATCCTTGGCTGAATACAATATCGGGTTACCAGAAGACAAGATACTATAAATCATTTCCATCCACACTGGCTCTTCATAGCGCGATCGAGGAATGTAGTGGGCAGTATCGTTATAGTTGAAGTGCTTGATGAAGGCATTGAGCAACCGCTCATCGGTCGTGCCACCACCCAAGCTGTTCCAGGTCGTCTGGGCCGCGACACCGCAGTGATAACACAACTGGGCAACAGCCATACCTTGCTCAGGAGTATAATCACCTTGATAATCGTCAATCATATTATCCCAGTCATAGGTAGCCGATTCAAAATCGGCATGCACGGTGACATCGCCCTTAGCATACTTCACCGTGACAGATTCCTCACCAACACCATGCAAGGGAAACTTGTAGAAATTCATGTACTGCGCCATCGCTAGCGGGCCACACCCAACAGCATAATGGCCAGAGTCAGGTGCATAGGTGCCGTACAGACTGAAATCAGACACATAGGTATCAAACGGGCACATGAACTTGAACGGTTCACGCTGTCCCCACACGGTAGCCAGGAGCGGCTGGACCGAAGTGGGAAAACGATTTGGGTCAGGCTTTGTCGTCTCACGTCTGGGCTGAGACTGCAACATCACCTTTCTTGTGGCATTTAACCACCAATTGAGACCCGGGTTATCACTCGACAATTCTAGCCGTCCACAAGTTGAATAGGCCAAAACTTCAGGACAGCTCTCATCAGTAGAAATAACAGCAAAGCCACCACCTGACTGACGATAAATCGCCATACCAGGATAATATGCCACCTGCTCGAGAGGATGAGAGGACTTGAGCACCCTACAAGCCGCAGAACGCATCTGGGCATCGGTACGCATTCCAGCCACAGCAGTTAATGCCGAGAGGGCTGCAATAACAACAAGAGAACACTTTGACCATTTCATAAGTAAAAAATAGAATCACAGTTACACAAATAATCCTTGCAAATATAATACTATTTTTTATTACGAATAATCAAAGACTCTATTTTTTCTATTGGGTGTCCGGGAAAGTCCCGTTAGGGACGACCAGAGCATAGGCAGGGGTGTAACGAGGCGAAGCCGAGTGAAACCCCTGTGAGCAGTTTAAAAAGACGCCCAAGCCCCATCGG
>JAFTEU010000134.1 GCA_017453505.1 Muribaculaceae bacterium | reverse complement strand
TTGTAGAACGCGTCGCGGCTCTCGTCGTTGCAGTTCACGGTGGCGTAGTCCACCTTGATGGCCGCCATATTGTCGGTGTTATAGGCGGTACACTCGCTGTTCTGAGCCCAGAAGACGAACTTGTAGGTGTGTCCCTTGACCAGTCGGGTGGTAACGGTGGCCTTCTTGTCGGCCACGGCCACGGTCTGAGCCAGTCCGGGAATCTCGGTGCCGTTCTCGAACACGGCAAACTTCAACTGGTTGGCCTTCAAGCCGTCGCTGATGGTACGGCTGTCGATGTCGTCACCCAGGTTGATGGAGAAACTTACAGGCGTTTCACCGCCCATAGCGGGCTCCATGTCGCTGGAGCAGGACGCGGTACCCAGCAGCATCGCTGCCATAGCACCCATGAATAAACATTTCTTCATAAAGTTAATCATTAATATATTTAGTTTTATGTTTTTAGTTCTAAGTTTTAAGTTGTCAGAATGCGGATGCCAATTCCTAATTCCTAATTCCTAATTCCTAATTCCTAATTCAATATCGTTTCCACATTATTTATAAAGATGTGTCCGTGGCCCTGCTGGTTGCCGCCGATGAGCTGGTCGGCACCGTAGGGCGACTGCTGGGCTGCGGCAGCCTCGTCCAGACCCTGGATGTTGACCATGACGGTGCAATTGTTGATGCGCACGTCATCGTTGTCGCTGTTGCCCTCAAGGGCACCCAGCAGTTTCCCGCTGGTGAGCGAGGTGTCGCTCATGCGGGCCTTGATGACCGTGTTATAGACCTCGCAGGAGGTGAACACGTGCTGTGCCGTGGCGCCGCTGGCGATGTAGCCCACGAGGCCGCCGGCCAAGCCCTGACGGGAGCCGCCATCAGTATTCTCGATGGTCGAGCTTGCCACACGGCACCCGGTAGCGACAAGATGGCCACCAGCGGTCACGGTGCCTACCAGGCCACCCACCATGCAGCTGCCGTTGATCGACGATCCCTCGACAGTTACATTCTCGAGTGTGGTCGTGCCGCTCGCACGGGCCACGATCGCACCAGCCACGGCATTGCCTTGAGCATCGGGAGCCGCAGTGACCGTCATGCGGTCTATCGTCAGGTTTCTCACCGTCAAGCCTGTTGCGTCGCCAAACAGGGCGGCACTGCCCGTGCCGCTCACCTTGAGGCCGCGGATAGCACAATCATCATCAGCCACAACAGTGATATTGCTGGCACCACACAGCAGTGGCCTCAGTTCAAGCTCATTGAAGTTGAGCGCATTCTCAATCCTGATGGTGCTGCCATCGACAGGCGCATGATCCTGAAACCAGGACAGCTCACTAGCCTCGTTAATCGTGTAGGTGCCGTTCTTGAGCTCTGGCTCCTTGATATCGCTCTGGCCACCCCAGACCGATGCCCCGTAGTCGTAGGTGAGATCCCCGTCAAAACTGCTATCTATCACCACCTTGAAGTCAGCCTTGCGGGTGATAAGCCAGCCGACGACATTGGTGCGGAAGTTGCGTTGCACGGGCAGCGACTCGTAGGTTATAGCATAGGATGCATCATTGTCCAGACGGTTCATCACCGTGGTCATCGTGATGCCGGTGATTTCACTGCGAACATTATTGGCCAGCAGGTAATTCATCGAGAGGTAGAAGTATTCCTCGCCATTGACGGTGAGCGCCTCGGCAGGGAAGGGGCCGGCCTCGAGCTCTACGGGCTGCGGGTCACCGGCAACGCCGCTGAGCAGATTCAGACTGGTGCACACGCCGCCCTGGATCTTGATGTGAGAACCCGTGGCGGGAGCATACTTGTTGGCCTCTTCCATATCCTGGGCCGTTGTGCCGAAGTTGAGCTGTGCAAACGGGCGGTGAAGCACCACGTCTTTCTCAAAGGGCTCGGTGACGGGCTCGACAGCAAAGTCGGTGTTGACGGCATAGAACGCGTCACGCGACTCGTCATTGGCACGCATGTTGTCGTAGTTGACCTTGAGCGTGCGCATGTCCTCGCCGAAGCTGTAGGCCTGGCACTCGCTGTTCTGTGCCCAGAAGGCAAAGGTGTAACGGTGTCCCTTGACCACGCGGGTGTTGACGGTGGCACGGCCGCCGGTGACTGGAACCCCTGTCTGGCGCAAGCCGGCAATCTCGTTACCGTCTTGGTCATAGGCGACAAAGGTGAGAACATCCACCATCGAGCCGTCGCTGATGGCACGACTGTCAATATATTGGTCAAGCGTCGCGGTAAACGTCAGGTTAACCTCGGTGCCAGTGGTGATAAGGTCATCCTCGCTGCTGCATGATGCCGTCATCAACAGCACGGCCAGCAGGCTGATACAGGAAAAAACTGATTTTGCTTTCATCTCGATATTCTCCTTTCTTAGTTACCATTATTGCCGCCGTTACCATTACCGGGCAACGGGTCGCCGTTCTCGTCGTAGTTATACTCCAGGTTGTCGAAGTTCTCGTCGATGACCACTTCAAAGCCCACCCTCTCGGTAATGCCGCGCAGGATCAGGTTGGTGCGCTTGTTGCCCTGGAACGAGGCGTTGGGAAATTCATAGGTCAAGGTCTTGCCCGTCACCTTGTGGTGCAGGATCAGGGTCACGTTGCCCAGCGTGGGCACTGCGACCTCGGGCTGGAAATAGCTCATCGCCAGGTAGTAATACCTGTTGGAACCAACGCGCAGAGGCTCAACTAGGATTGGTGACTCGGATTGCCAGAAATTGACTTCATATTCTTGATACTGACTGTGGGTGGTATAGGGAGCGCCCTCTCGCACGTTGAATGCCGAGTAAGTAATCGGCTGGCTGGAGGAGCTCTCGATATACAACTCCGAGTCATACTCCGCCAGATCGATGCCGGCGGCCTTGGCATTGTTGTAACCCTCGGTGGTGATACCCACATTGACCTGGGCCAGACGGCGCACCAGTACGATGTCGCGGGTGATCTCGCCTGCCTCGTCAACATAGAGGTCGGGGATCCAACCCCAGAAAGCATCGCGGGTATCATCGTTGCAATACAAGTCCCAATAGTACATGTTCACCTGACTGGTAGTCAACGGGTCATAGCACTCGATGCCCTTGCGCTGGGCCCAGAAGGAGAAGTTGTAAACATGGCCGGGAGTCAGGTAGGCCGACACATTGGCGGTGTTGCTGTTCTTGTCAAACGCGATGTTGTGCTGTCGCATTTCCAGTACCTCCTGGTTGTTCTCGTCAAAGACCCAGAAGAACAACTCGTTGGCCTTCGAACCGTCACCGATAGCGCGAGAGTCAAGCGTCTCGGGCAGGTGGGCAATGAAGGTTACTTTAACCTTACCAGCCGTCGGATCTTCCTCCTGAGAGCAAGACGCGGTAACCAGCATCAGAGCGGCTGTAGCCAACAGGTAAAGAATTTTTCTTGTGTTCATTGTTTTTTAAAGTGTTTATGTTGTGCTTGAAATGTCTAGAAATAGATGTTGATGTCGCCGTCAAAGCTGGGGTCGATGCCGATGCCACCACCACTGGACGTCTTGGTCAGGAAGTGCCCCTTGACAACGGTGATGCCACCGCGCTTGATGGGCACGTTGAGCGAGCCTGAAGTGCCGGCTAACATGCCCTCGTCGTCATAGAGGCCTATCGTCATCGTCACGCTCGACTCCTCACCGTTGACCATGACATAATCATAGCCCAGGGTAGCCTGGCCGTCACCGGCGGTAGTGATCTCGGTCATCGGCGACAGGAAACTCACGCCCGTCGTGGCATCGAAGGGGACACCGCGCATCAGGCTGTAGTGGTTAGGGAGGAAGCCAGTATAGGCCACGAGAATGCGCAGGTTCTGTCCTTTCTCGACATAGGCGTTATAGTCGGTGGAGACAAACTTGACCTTGCCCATGATAGAGCGCAGCGACAGCGGCTGGCGGATGATGGTCGTCGTGTCGCCCAGCAGGACGCTAAAGTCCACGTCCACGCCTCCCGCATAGGCATTGCGGTAATCGTTGTTGCCGTCATATTTCCCCTTGAAGGTGATGTCGCCCAGGTTGGACGTGTCGTAGTATTTGTCGGCTGTCGTGCCGGCATCAACGTGGTCGGCCCAAGCCAGGATGCGGTAACGGCCTGACGGGAGCACCATGCGGCACTCGGTGGACTGGCCTGCGGCATTGAAGGTCACCGTCTGGCGCGCTGCCGGCTCAACGGCCAGCGTGCCGTTGCTGCCCAGGGCATAGGCAGCGACCTGGCAACGCAGATCAAATGGAGAAATGGCACGGGAATCATTGTCGATGACCTGATAGTCGATCATGGCCGTGTCCAGTTGCAGGGACACGACAACAGGAGCCGAACCCAACTGACGGGGCTCGTCCTTGCTGCATGCACCCAGCATGCCGACTATCATCAACAGAAAAAGCGACAGAAGTCCTGAGCTATGGCTCAGGCTCCCACATCTGAACAGATACCGCGCCCCGCCAATAGGGGGGGGGTAGTAAGTTACTATATTTCAATGAGTTATGCGTTACTAACGTCATTTCTGCATTTTCCTATCTTTAGCTTACCTTTTCCAGTAATGGTTGACTATTCGGTGCGCAAATATACGACATTTTTCGGGAAAAATCTACTTTCTATTTTAAATTTTTTTTTAATTTATTTTTAGAATCACTCAACTCATTATCTATCATATATTTACATTATATGTCAAAATATTTGGACATCTTGCATATTACGAGCGATAGCCATCCCACGGAATGTAAATTATTCTTAACACACACTCCAAAACTAATTAACTGATAGTCATTAACTTAAAGCAGTTGTCCGCAAAACCGTTTGATTAACAATCAGCGATAACATCCGCGGGGTTAAATGGTGCAGGCAGTAGGGCCTCGTCTTGGCGTGGCCGTTGGAAAAAGCCCCGTCAGGGGCGATGAGGGTATAGGCAGGGGTGGAGCGAAGCGCAACCCCTGTAAATGAGTTTCTCATTAGCAGTTAGCCCCATCGGGGTGACAGATTGGGTGCCAATGACTTACTGCCGCCTTGTTGGGGATAGATCGGGTATGTGCTCAACCGTCGCAGCAGGTGATGTTACCACCACGACACGCAGCGAGGCTCACTAAGAGAAGAGGCTAGTAGAGCGTGTTATAAACGGCCTTGTACCAGTCCAGGGTACGATAATACTCATCGTTGATGCCAGGCGAGGTGTTCAACACATAAGTGGACAAGCCCGAGAAGTGATCCATGTCGATGAGCAGACGGTTAAAAATCATGGGTGTGGCGACACGATAGAGCACCGTCTGGTCATAGAGGCGCTGTAGCCGCTCGGCATCAGCAGCATCGGCCAGACTCATGTAGTACTGCATGAAGTCAAAGAAGAACCGGTAACCATTCAGGTTGTAGCACTGCATGCCGTCGAGCGGTACAGGTGTACTCGTCTGGAGGATGTGGCTGCACACGTTGGCCAGTTCGTCCAAGTGGGAACAATCAACGACCGCACCGGCAAACGTGCGGTAGGATCCCGTCTGGATCTCATAGTATTCATAGGTTTCCCTACATGCCCCGATCAGGTCGGCCTGGTCGGCACACAATAGCGGCAACGTCATCTCATAGGGCATGCCCCGCCCATGTATCTCGGTGGGATAACCCACGAAGTAGCGGCAGCAATGCCTCAACTGATACACGACCTCGATAGCGCCCATGTAGCACGCGTCGGCATAGATCCACGAGAACATCCCCTCGGGGATGGCACGGGCCAGTTCGTCGAGCGACATGGTCGCTCCGTTATCCTCGCCGAAGACCCGTCGCTGTGCAGCCTTGCGGGTAGTCAAAGTGGGAGCCCAACCCGTCGCATGGGACCACAGCACGAGTCCATAGTCCCGTGCAGGTGCAAGGCGCTTGACATCATCCATCACTTCACGCATGCGGGCAACGGTCACCGATGCATGGCGTGTCGTGTCATAGGTCTCGAGTGTCTCGTGAACGGCATTGCCACGCTTGTCCGCCTTGATTTCAAACAACACTGGCGCGTCACCGTCCGGACCCACGCGATAGACGAGCCAGCGGCAGCCGTTCAGGCCCTCACGCACAACAGCGTCGTCCATCTCATGCAGGTCAAGTTCATCACGCGTGTTAGTGCCCAAGCTGTTCGAGGCGACCATATAGACAAGCACAGTGCGCTTGGCGGGCTTGGCGGGCTGGTCAGGTTCGTCCTCCTGACATGAGCCCAGCAACAGACACAACGCCAACAACAGGAATATGATACTTAGTTTGTTATTCATCGTGGTGTGAGTGATTTATAGCTTTTACTTCAAGTAGTCGTCGAAGTAGCGGGTGATGCGCTCATGCAGGTGAACGCTCTGGTGGCCGCGCATGTTGTGGCCTTGACCTGGATAGACGTAAAAATCGGGCTGAGTACCGGCAGCGATACAGGCTTTGAGGAAGCTGTAGGCATGCTGCGGAACGACGGTCGGGTCGTTAAGGCCGATGATGATCTGCAGGCGGCCCTTGAGGTCCTTGGCCTTGTGGATGAGGCTGGTCTTGGCATAGCCCTCGGGATTGGTCTGCGGGGTGTCCATATAGCGCTCGCCATACATCACCTCATACCACTTCCAGTCAATCACGGGTCCACCGGCGACACCCACCTTGAAGACATCAGGATAATTCGTCATCAGGCTGATCGTCATGAAACCGCCGAAGCTCCAGCCGTGCACACCCATCCGGGCGGTATCGACATAGTTGAGGGTGCGCAGGTAGTCAACACCGCGCATCTGGTCCTGCATCTCTACTTGACCCAGCTGGCGGAAGGTGGCCTGCTCGAAGTCGCGACCGCGGTTCTCGCTTCCCCGGTTGTCAAGGATGAACAGCAGATAGCCGCGCTGTGCCATGTAGGTCTCCCAGCTGCGGCTGGCATAGTGCCAGCTGGCATCCACGTTGTGCGCATGGGGACCGCCATAGACATAGACCACAGTGGGATATTTCTTTGCCGGGTCGAAGTCGACAGGCATCACCATGCGGTAATACAGGTCGGTGCTGTCATCGGCGGCCTTGATCGAACCGCAACGGTACTCGGGCACGGTGTAGCCCTGCCAGGGATCAGCTGCGGTGAAGTAGCGAGTCTGCTGGTTCTTGCGGGTGTCAACAATGGCGATGTTACGGGGCACATCGGGCTCCTGGTAGCTGTCTATCAAGTAATGCCCGCTGGCACTCAAGCGGCCATTGTGCCAGCCCTTGCCGCCCTCGTCGATGCGTGTCATCGCGCCTGTGGTGACATCCACGCGGTAGAGGTTCTGCTGGATGGGGCTGTCGGCATTGGCGCTGATGATGACTGCATGCTCCTGTTCATCAAATCCCAGCAGGTTCATCACTACCCACTTGCCGCTGGTGAGCTGCTTCACCAGCTTGCCCGCGGTGTCATAGATGTAGAGGTGGTTATAACCGTCACGCTCGCTCCACAGGAGGAATTTCTCCTTGTCCCAGGGCAGGAACGTGATGGGATGCTGCGGCTCGACATACTTGGCGTGCGTCTCGTGGTAAATCGTTGCGATGCGATTTCCTGTCACGGCATCATAGCTGACCAGGCTCATGTCGTTCTGGTCACGGTTCTCTTCCATCATATAGACGATGTTGCCGTCAGGGTTCCATGAGATATTGGAGAAATAGCGGTCGGTGGGATCGCCTGCCTTCAGATAGACAGTGTCGCCCGTGGCTACGTCCAGCACTCCGACGGTCACCAGGTGGGAAGTCTGACCCGCCATCGGGTATTTCTCGGGAGCGGGAGTAGCGGCCACATGAGCGCTGTCGTCCAGCTCGGGAACGGTAATCAGAGGATAATCGGTCACCATGCTCTGATCCATGCGGTAGAATGCCAGGCGGGTGCCCTGGGGGTTCCAGAACAATCCGCCCTCGATGCCAAACTCGTTGCGGTGAACGCTCTGGCCATAGACCAGCTCGCGGGAACCGTCACTGGACACCTGACGCGTATTGCCTGCGCCATCGATTACATACAGGTTATCGTCCTTGACGTATGCCGTGGCACGGCTCGTGGAGTTCCATTCCTCGACCTGCCCCGCACCCAGCGACGGCTGGCTCCATTCCACCTTGCCCGTCTTGATGTTGACAAGCATGCGGCCCTCATTATGCGCCATGACAAGCGGCTTGTCTGGATAAGGGAATGATTCAACGACAGTGATGCGCTGCGAGTCATCATGGATGCGCCCGCCCTTCTTGTCGAGTTGGTTCACGGTGAACAGCACTTTTTCCTTGCCGGTGACGGGGTTCACCGTCCAGCAGGTGTCCCTCCGGCTCGAGAAACGCACGAGCTGGTCACCCCACCACAAGAGGGTGCGGTTCTTGGGTATCATGTTACGGTAATTCTTGCCGCCGAAGTTCAAGTCCTCTAGCGTGAACTGCTGCTGGGCTGCAACGGGTAACATCAAGAGCGCCATGAACAATAGCGCCAAGCCATGTCGTCTAGTCATTTTCATTGTCAATGGTAATTTGGTTTTTCTCTATTTTGGTCGCAAAGGTATGCTTTTCTAGTGAGATTTCAAAAAGTTTAGTAATTTTGCCAACATGAAAAAATTGATTCTATCCATCGGCACATTGCTTGCCATCATGGTCTCAACGGGCTGTGACAATCAATCCCACGGCCTCGATTACCGCGTCAAGTGCACCATCGACAACACCATGCGCCATGACAGCGCTACCCTGCTGGTGCTTGAAGACGATTACAACCAGTTGAGGGTGTGCGGAGCACAGCGCTCGACCGACGGCACATTCACCTTCACCGGACAGACAGACCGCCCCAAGGTGGCCCTCATCCGCTGGGACAACGACTCGACACGGCCATTCTACTTCGTGCTCGAGAGTGGCGACATCAGCATCACCATTAACCATGGCTCATGGCACATCACCGGCAGTGCCGAGAACAGCCGATACCTGCACTACATCAACCTGCGCAACAGCATCACCGACGCGCGGGTGGCCACCTGGCAGGAATACCTCAAGATGGCTGCCGACTCGTCGCTCAAGCGCGACGACGAGGTGCGCATGGTGCGTCAAGACAGCCTCTTGAACGACTCGCTGCAACGCATCACTGTAGATTGCATCAACCGTGGCGATGCCGTGGGCCGCATCGTCAAGCAACGCTACGGCCAGCAGCTCGACCAGCAACACATGCGCCAGCTCCAATAGCCCCACCCTAACTCCCTAAAGCCCCTAAAGGCCCTAAAGCCCCTAACCCAACTTCAACGGTGAAAAGTTTTTTCGGCGTTTTTTGTGGTGGTTTTTGGTAGGTAAATTCTCGTAAATGTCTGGTTTTCAATGGTGGCGTTTTTGCCGGAGCGTTTTGTAATACCCACGGCGCATGTTTTTTTGTTGTAACTTTGCCGCGATGTATTTCACTTCGGTCATACGCTTCAGCCCGGAACACGGCAGGGAACTTCCTTACTACAAGATCAAGGAGTCGTTCCGTGACGTGCTGGGGCGCGTGCATACGCGGGTGATGCTCACGCCGGGCTACCTTCCCGACCTGAGCACCGACGAGATCGTGCAGGTGCGGCGTGGCCTGACCTTCCTGATGGAGGAAAGCGCGCTGATTCCCGGGCAGCAGCGCATCTTCGCCGTTGATCCGCGCGTGGGCTGCAGCGCGAAGGTGCTGGGCTACATCGACCGTTTCTGGGACGAGATCCTCAGCAGCGGCAGGATAGACGCCTCGCGGGAGAGCTACGACGCTGCCGAGCGCAAGGCGCACCGCCTGATTGACGTGGACACGGTCAAGCACACCGACGCGCGCGAGGCGGGTGCCGAGAACGTGTGCCTGCAGGCGATCAAGGAGCTGTAGCTGGACACGTTCCTGCGCCGCGAGGGCTGGACGGAACGTCGCATCGGCGCCACGCTGGCCTCGCTGATCGTGCGCACGGTCTATTCGCCCTCGGAGTGGGAGGCGCTGCGCCTGCTGCGCGAGAACTCGTCGGCCATGGAGCTGCTCACGGGCCGCTTCGGCGACGTGCCGACCCAGCGCGAGGTCTATGGGGCGGCCCCGTCGCTGTACGCCCTGAAGGACAGGCTGGAGCGGCACCTGTGCCGCCGCACCGACACGCTGTTCAACCTGACCAACCGCGTGATGCTGTTCGACCTGACCAACTTCTACTTCGAGGGCAGCAAGCAGGGCAGCGCCAAGGCGCGCTTCGGGCGCAGCAAGGAGAAGCGCGGCGACTGCCGCCTGCTGGTGCTGGCCCTGGCCGTGAACACCGAGGGCTTCATCCGCTACAGCTCCATCCTGGCGGGCAACACCGCCGACCCGGCCGCGCTGCCGCACATGGTGGAGAACATCATCGCCAAGAACCCCGTGCCCTCCGACCCCGACGAGAAGGTGCTCGTGGTCATCGACGCCGGCATCGCCACCGGGGACAACCTGCGCCTGCTAAGCGAAGCCGGCTACAACTACCTGTGTGTGAGCCGCACCAAGCCGACGGGCTGCACGCTCGCCTGCGACGGACAGTCGGTCACCGTGCTCGACAGCCGCAGGCGCCCCATCACACTGGCACAGGTGGCCCACGAGGAAGGCGGCGACTACTACCTGCGCGTGAACTCGCCCAGCAAAGCCATGACCGAGCGATCGATGAACCGCCAGTGGCGCGAGCGCTTCGAGACGGAGCTCACCAAGGCCAGGGACGCCCTGGGCCGCAAGGGCGGCACCAAGAGCTACGACAAGGTCGTCGAGCGCGTCGGGCGAGCCCGCGGCAGATACCCCTCGGTGTCAAAGTACTATCAGATAGAATATGTCCGCAGCGAGAGCAACCCGCGGCACATGGCCGACATCCGCTGGAGCATCACCCTCGGCGACGACGAGGCCGGGCAGCGCTTCGGCACCTACTTCCTGCGCACCAACGTGCCCACGCTCGACGAGAAGGCCACCTGGGAATACTACAACCTCATCCGCGAGATCGAGGCCACCAACCGCCAGCTCAAGCTCGACCTGGAGCTGCGCCCCATCTACCACCAGAAGGACGACAGCAGCGACGCACACCTGTTCTTCGGCATGCTCTCCTACTGGATCGTCAACACCATCCGCCACAAGCTCAAGCGCAAAGGCATCAACCACTACTGGACCGAGCTCAAGCGCATCCTGCACACCCAGAAGGCCATCACCACCGAGGCCGACAACGCCCTGG
>JAFTEU010000133.1 GCA_017453505.1 Muribaculaceae bacterium | reverse complement strand
TTCTCATTTCTCTTCTCTTTTTAGGGCCTTTAAGTGCTTTAAGGGCCTTTAGGGGCTTTAAGGGCCTTTAGTGGCCTTAGGGGCTTTAGGGTTATTTGAGCAAGTGGTAGAAGGTGGGTTGGTAGTCCTGCTCGACCAGTTCGGGATGGAAGATGGCGACAAAGTCCTTGAGCAGCACGTCGGGCATGACGGGAGCAATCTCGTAGTAGGGTGTCTGATTCATGTTGCAGTAGATGACCTTCTTCTCCTTGAACGACTTGAACATCTCGTTGCGGGGTTCACTGGCCTTGAGCGCCTCATAGGAGAAATCGCCCTGATAACTGTTGAGGATGCGCCAGTAGTCCGCATTGGCCGAGAGGGCATACATCTTCTCAAATTCCAAGTCTTCACCCGAAGTCTCGTCATCGTTGATCACATAGTCGGCACCCGCATCGCGGAAGATTTGCGCCAAGTAGTTCTTGCCGCCCACGGCATGCCAGTTGCCATAGTGCATTTCGCCACTGGTAACCGTGGGACGGTTCTCGACCTGTGCGGCCTTGGCTTTGAGTTCGTTGTAGCGGTTCTCGATGCCAGCAAAGATTTCGGCAGCTTCTTTTTCCTTACCGATAAACATGCCGACGAACTTGATCCACTCGGCCTGTCCCAGCGGGTCGAGTTCCTTGTATCCCAGATGGGGAACGAGCGTGATGCCGATTTCCTTGATAGCATCATAGCCACCGCGCTTGGATGGCGAAATGAAAATGACATCAGGGTTGGCAGCCATGACCACCTCGGGGTCAAATTCGCCCTCCATGCCGATCTTGACGATGCGGCCATCCTTGACGCGCGCCTTGATGTCCTCGTTAAAGAGGTTCTTGGTGCCCGTGATGCCCTTCACCACATCATGGGCATCGAGGATGGTGAAATTGGACAACTGTAGCGCTGTCATGCAGATTGTGCGCTCGATGGGCACTTTGACCTTGGTATATCCCTCGGGCACAGCCACATCAGCATCATGCACGAGGGCAAAATGGTCCTTCTTGCTCACGTCCACCAGCCGAATATCAGCCGAATCCCTCACACTGAATCCCGTGGCATACTTCACGGTCACTGCTTCCATTACTTCGGCACCAGTTTGTGATTGTTTCTCGCCTTGAGACGAGCAGGCGCACATCAACACCACTACTGCAATGATTCCAAATAATTTCTTCATTACTTTTCCATCTTGTTTTGTGGCACAAAGGTACTACTTTTTTAGGGAACAGATGACAGCGAACGATGAATAATTTGTACCTTTGCAGGTATGGAAGAGACATCGGTAAAAACGAGGTGGTTTGACACGCCCTGGGCAGCATTGATTTTCTTCACGAGGTTGCCTTTCTGGCGCATCTATCAGCCGCCCCAAGCAAGTTATAAGGCAGTGGTGGAGTTCTGGCCATTGACGGGCTGGCTCACGGGCGGTGCTATGGCAGCAACACTGTACCTTGGCAACATGGTACTACCGTGGGCCGTGGCGGTAATTGTGGCAATAGCCGTTCGGTTGCTCATCACTGGAGCACTGCACGAGGACGGCTTGGCCGACTTCATGGATGGCTTTGGCGGCGGTGGCGACCGTGCCCGCATCCTGTCCATCATGAAGGATTCGCACATCGGCACATACGGTGTGCTGGGGCTCATCCTCTACATGCTGCTATTGGGCGCAGCGCTCTACAGCATGCCCCCGATGGTGGCAGTGCTCACCGTCCTGGCTGCCGACCCGTTCTCCAAGATGGTTTCCAGCCAATTGGTCAACATGCTCCCCTACGCTCGCCGCGAGGAGGAAGCCAAGAACAAAACCGTTTACCGCAAACCTAGCCTCACCGCAGGACTGAGCCTGACGGTTCAGGGAATGTTGCCGATGGCCTTGATGATCTGGCTTACCGGCATCAGCTGGTACACTGTCATCTTCATTCCTCCTCTAGTAATGTATTTCCTGTATCTGCTCATGCGGCGCAAGATCCAGGGTTACACAGGCGACTGTTGCGGTGCCACCTGTCTGCTGGTGGAACTGGCGGTCTATCTTGTTGCATGTTCTCAATTTATCGCAAACTGAAATGGAAGTGATCTTAGTGAGACATACGAGCGTTGATGTTCCCAAAGGGACGTGCTACGGATGGACCGATGTGCCAGTGCGTGACACGTTTGAGCAAGAGGCTCAGGTGACCCTGCAATCGCTACAACAGTACTTGCCGTTTGACAAGGTGTATTCGTCGCCATTGACCCGTGCCCGCAAGTTGGCTGCCTACTGCGGTTATCCTGATGCTGAGACCGACGACCGCTTGAAGGAGATGAACATGGGCGAGTGGGAGATGCAACTGTATGACGAAATCAAGGATCCACACCTGCAAGAGTGGTATGACGACTATATGCACCAGCCCACGACGGGCGGCGAGAGCTTCATGCAACAATATCAACGGGTGGCTGCATTCCTTGATGAGCTCAAGAGTAAGCCCTACCAGCGCGTCGCCATCTTTGCCCATGCCGGGGTGCTTGTCAGTGCAGGCTTGCATGCAGGCCTCTACCGTTGGGACACAGCCTGGAGCAACGTGGTGGATTACGGGGAATTGATTAACATTCACATCTAGAAGCCGTGGCATAGCCACGACCCACAAAACACGACAGAACGACAATGAGTAAAATTATACTGATCACTGGTGGACAACGGTCAGGCAAGAGCAAGCATGCCGAGGAACTGGCGCTTAGTCTTGCCCAGAATCCTGTCTATGTGGCAACGGCTCATGTGTGGGACGAGGAGTTCCGCGAGCGGGTACGGCACCATCAAGAACGCCGCGGCCCGCAGTGGACCAACATCGAGGAGGAGAAATACTTGAGCCGTCACGACTTGACGGGACTCGTGGCCGTCATCGACTGCGTGACCTTGTGGCTCACCAATTTCTTCTTTGAGAATCAAGACGTTGACAAGACGTTACAGGTGGCCAAAGAGGAATTTGACCGCTTCACCGAGAAAGACGGAACCTACATCTTTGTAACCAACGAAATCGGGAGCGGTGGAGTGAGCATGGATGCCGTGCAACGGCGATTCACCGACCTGCAAGGCTGGATGAACCAGTACATCACCAGCCGAGCCGACGAAGTCATCCTCATGATCTCAGGCCTCCCCATAAGGGTAAAATAGGGACGGTTCTTTTGATGTAATTTTTGCTCATCCTGAATTTACAACTGAAAAGATAATCATTTAGAAATGAGAAAATTCAATATACAACACACCGACAAGACGATGGCTGCCGCCATCCAGCAGAAAATCGACCACCTGAATAAACCTAAAGGGTCACTTGGGCAACTTGAGGAATTGGCGATGCAGATTTGCCTCATCCAGCAAACCCTCTCGCCGAGCCTCAATCATCCCTGTCACCTGTTGCTGGGCGGTGACCACGGCATCGAGCGTGAGGGCGTGAGCGTGTCGCCCCGTGAGGTCACTTGGCAGCAGATGATCAACTTCACCCGAGGCGGTGGCGGCGTGAATATGTTTTGCCGTCAACACGGTTTCAAGTTGCGCATTGTTGATACAGGCGTGGATTATGACCTGAGTGATGTTGAGGGCATCATCGACCGCAAAATTGCCCGTGGCACCCGCAATTTCCTGCACGAGCCCGCCATGAGCGAGGAGGAATTTGACCGCGCTATCCAAACGGGTTGCAACCTCGTGGATGACTGCATCGCCGAGGGGTGCCAAGTGCTGTGCGTGGGCGAAATGGGCATTGCCAACACCTCTCCTTCAAGCATCTGGATGAGCCTGTTCGGCAATATCCCGCTGGACGAGTGCATCGGTGCGGGAGCAGGTCTTGACAACCCGGGCATACATCACAAGCGCAAAATCCTTGCACAAGCGCTGGCACACTACCGTGAGACGATGGAGCACACCACTGAGAATGCCATCCGCTACTTTGGCGGTTTCGAGATGGTGACGGCCATCGGAGCGATGCTAAGGGGAGCCGAGAAGGGCCTTGTTGTACTGATAGATGGTTTCATCATGACGGCCTGTGCCATTGCTGCCATTCAGCTCTTCCCTGCTGCCCAGGACTACATGATCTTCACCCACTGTGGTGACGAGAGCGGCCATCGCCGTATGCTCGACATCGTCCATGCCAGGCCATTGCTCAACCTGGGCCTGCGCCTGGGCGAGGGCACCGGTGCCCTGTGCGCCTACCCCATCATCGCCTCGTCGGTCCACATGATCAACGAGATGAACAACTTTGACACCGCCCACATCACCAAGTACTTCTAGACCAGAGTGCTATAGAACTAGTCCTATAGCGCTGAGACACAACGGGTTTTAATGAGGGCTTACAATCTCGTCGTAGTGCTGCGAACCGTTTTTAAGGACATTGAAGTCATGGCTCTTTCCGCCAGAGAATTTCCATCTCAGTGAGAGTTCAATACTCTGGACGGGAGTGGTATAGTCATAGGTCACCTTGAATCCGTTGGCCTGCTTGTCATACTTGCGACGGTCGCCCAGTGCACAGAAGGAGAGCGACAACTGTAACTGATCTTTACACATGGACTTGTAAACTTGCCCCCAGACTTCCCAAACGGTGAAAAAGGTGCGGTCGTAACTTTTGAAGGTTGGCTCACAGAAGAAATTCAGCATACCACCCCAGCCATGTTGAAAGTTGAAGTTGTTGTACATCAGATAATATGGGCGCAGTCTTGTATTCTTATAGTAAACGCCACCAATCGTCACATCTTCACACTCTATCCCAAGTCGCCCTGACAATTTCATCGTCCATGGTTTTACAGGGTTCCAATTGACCTCGGCGCTCACATAATAGGCATTTTGTGCCGGCAGATTAACAAAGGCGGTATAGAACAAGTCAGAAGAAGCAGAGCTTTGCCGAGTTTCCCAATGGATAGAATTTTTGATCCGTGCATACATGGCATTCAAGTTCAACAGGTTACTGAACAGGGAGACACCCGCCAGAACCATATCGGCCCTTTGAGCCTTCAAGTCGGGGTTACCGACAGTATAGTTGTAAGCGTCAGTCCACCGTATGGTGGAGGAGATAGCAGAATAAGGTATATCACCAAGCGTGCGCTTGTAGCTGAGCATCAGCGAGTGCTTGCCCTTGCTATCAAGTGGCATCATTATCTGCACCGTGGGGTTGATACCCCATTGGGTGTTAGAGGAAGTGAGGCCATCATCCAATGTCTTATACTGGATCTTATTTAGCTGGAAGTTGGCACCCGCACTATATTGGATCTTCCAAATTTGACCTTTGGCTGAAGCATACGCCAGTGGAGTCATGCCGCTCGTTCGCGTCGGTATCAGACTTGTCTGGAAGCGGTCAGTGCCTTCAACTGCGCCAAATGCCGGTGTGTACTCCGATGTGATATATCGCACCGAAGCGCCACAATTCCATATCAGCTTTTTACTACGTGGAACGGCCAAATCAACCGAGAACTTGTACATGTTCAACGAGGTTTTATCCTCGGATATGCTGGAAGGATTCTGATTATACACATAGTTTGACTTGCTGCGCGACTCACGGTTGTAATAGTCGCCAATCATTTCCAGAGCAGTCTCTCGCTGGCCGAGGACCGTGTTATACTTTAATGTGACCTCCTGATCCATGACATTATTTCTTGTATCGACCCAAGAGACACCGGACTCCCCCTTGTCAACAGTATAGACCCTGTTCTTGAATGACTGGATGAAGTAACTTGCTCCCAATGAGCTTTTATCGCTCAACTGTTGGGTAAGGCTCAAGCGGTTCCTGAAATTATGCCCATTGATTTTTTGTTTCTCATCCATTGCCGTGAGTTGATCAGTGGCTTGATTCAAGATGGACTGCTTTGCAGTTTCTTGGTATTGGAACCAGTGCAGTGATAGGTTATCGTAGATGTTCAGGTTCTTGTGTCGATAATAGATGACACCTCCAAGATTTTCATCGTCAATACCATTTTTCCCAAACTGATATCTTGTACCGCCACTTAGCGATCCATAATACCCGCCTTGGGATGGCCGAAGCAGTGTAATCTCGATCGTACCGCCTGCATCTGCGGCATTTTGTTTAACACCAGCGAGATAGTTGACTTTTACTTTGTCGATCATATCAGCAGGAATGTTCTTGAGCTCATCCTTGGAGGTGAGTTTTACACCATCCACATAGATTTCACTGACCGTTAAACCATTGATTTTATAACTGTTGTCTTCCTTACTGATGCCAGGAAGAAAAGTCAATGCGTCTGATGTCTGCTTGCCTTTGACTATATCTGATGAGCGCAGGTTGATCGTGTACCCTGTGGCATCGTGATGAATTCTCGAGCCCTCGATGGTGATATTACCGAGCGCGAATTGGTCGGGTTGCATCTTGATGGTGCCGATGTTGTCGCGGCTGCATAGGCGATAGGCGGTCTTGTAGCCGACGTAAGTAATGCGGGCGATGACCTTGCCGTGATCATTGGGGATGACAAAGCGGCCACTCTCATTGGTTACACCGCCGCCCACCATTGTCGAGTCGGCAGGATTTAACAACGTGACGTTGGCATAAGGCAACGGCAAGTTGTTCTCGTCCACCACCAGGCCCTTGACGTGATGATCGGTCTTGTGGATGCACTCCACATAGATCTCTCCCTTCTCGCCCTGGGTCATGCGGATGGGATAGAAGCCTATCATCTGACGGATGGCCTCGGGCACGGGTTTATTCTTGACATGGGTGGTTATCGTGAAGTCCTCCAGTTCGTTATAGAGGAAGTAGATGGTGTAGTCACGGGACTCTTCTGCCAGTTGGCGCAGGGCTTCGGCAATCGACACGTCACGGTAGTTGCGAGTCATGCGCTGGGCCTGTGCTGAGATGATGGTCATACAGCACACTAGGAATAAAATGGCTTTTTTCATGATATTACTGCACGATTAATCGGTTACCTGTTTGCTGAATGGTTACACTCTCGAAATGGCTCATGTCGTCCAGCACCTTTTCCAGTCCATCGCCTCGGTTCCACACGAAGTGGAAGCGCAGGGTGCGGACCTCCTCATTCCGGAAGTCGACTGTCATGCCGTAGTAAGCGGCAATCTCGCCGAGCATCTGTTCCAGCGGGATGTTGTCAAACACCACTGGCTCTGTGACTTTAACCGCTGTCGTGTCGCCCAGAGTCTTTTCTTCGGTTACTTCGGTCTCCTCATTTATGGCAGGAGTGGCGAGACTTTCACTATTATAGTTGGAGGTGTCAACGGCGTTGATGTGGCGTACGGTATAAACCGTCGCCCATGCGATGCCCGACATCATCAAGATGCCAAGCACGGCAGCAGCTACCCTGAGCCACAGGCGCTCACGCCAGGGACGAGCCAAGTGCGTTTGCTCAAATTGTTCCCAAGCCTTGTCCACATCGGCGGGCTGGGAAAGACTGCGCTGGCTGCGGCGGGCACGGGTGACCTGCGTGAGATGGTGGTAAAACTCGCGGGTCTCCTCGTCACGGTTGACGGCATCCAGTATTTCTTGATCGCTGTAACGCTCGGGATGATCCAGCATGTCCAGCAGACGGTCGATGTTGTTGTTAGTTTCCATTGCAGTTGGTGTCATTAAATGAATGATTTTATACGGCTGATGCACTGACGCAGATACTTATAGACGGTGCCAATGCTGATGTCAAGGCGTGTGGCGATTTCCTGGAAGGTCAACTCCTCGTCAAAGCGCAAACGGAAGATGGTCTTGTGCGGCTCCTCGATATGAGCATCGACAATGGCGTTGATCTGTTCTAGTTTGGCCAGCACATCCTCGATAGGGTGCGATTCATCGGCCTCGTCAAGCGGATGCAGGTGCTTGAAGCGTTCTCGCAACTGCATCTTCCTGATGAGGTTCATGCAGCGATTGCGCACGGCGCTCATCAGGTAGGCCTCAGTCTTGCTGCCCGTCATCTGGTAATCATTTTCCAGCAAGCGGGCAAACACGTCCTGGACCACGTCTTGGGCTTCGGCATCATCATGCAGCAAGGTTCTGGCCAGATGTATCATCTTGCCGTAATGTTGCCTAAACAGGCCCTCAAGTATGGTTTTGTCGTTCATGTCAGTGTCTCCGTTCTATATTAATGACACATGAACCGGGCATTTTTTCACACTCAGGTGAAACTTTTTCTCAGAAATCAACAATTTGGGCAGTTTTCAGTTGTCAGTTTTCAGTTGTCAGAATGCGAATGCCAATTCCTAATTCCTAATTCCTAACTCGCTCAGAGCAGGCCGCGGTCTTTGGCTTTCTCTTCGTCAAACTTTGATTTGTTCTTGACTTTGATTTGCTTGTTATTGTGCAATCGGAATCCCACCCTCAATAGAATAAGGTTGTCGTAGGTCTTCAGGTTCAAGCGTTGATGCTCTTGATAGAAGCCTGTGTCAATGACACGTTGCTGGTTTTCCCTCACACCTAAGCGGATGGGAGGTATCCATGTAAGCGAGACATTGATCCTGTCATGCCACAAGGTTTTGTGCAATGACAGATACCAGAGGTCTTGTTCCTGTTGCTCATATCCTTGAAGCAACGGCACCTTGCGCATCGAGCGTGAATAGCCCATCTCTAGCATCGTCTTGAGCGGGTCAATGTAACAAGACAAGTCACTGCTGAAACTCAAGTTGTTGGCATGGTTTTTATGAGTCTCCCAACTGATGTTCATGTGAGAGTACTGCAATGAGTTGCTCCATGTGAGGTATTTATTGATGCTCCAGTTGTGCATAATCACGAACGCAAGCGCGGAGTATCTCGAGTTCACGAATGATTGCTTATACAACCCATCCACGTGACTATAGTAGTCGCTGATAGCATGCTTGGAGGACTGATAAACACCCGCCAAGATGAGATTCTGCCACAACACCGCCTGCACATTCACTTCGTGTTTCGAACTGGGTTTCAGCCCAGGATTCCCCTGAAATACCATCCTCTCGTCCAGGTTGTAACCGATGGGCGATAGCTGATACAGTTTTGGGTATTCCATCCTTGCGGAGTAGTCTGCGCTGAGCTGCACATTCTGTGACGGGATATAATTCAGCGATGCTGCAGGCAGCAGTTGATTGTAGGTGTTGGAAGTGATTTTATCGCTAATGTGTATGGACTCGAAGGCCAGTCCTACACGTCCACTCAACTTGTCATTTAACGAGTAATCAAGATAGGAGAAAATACTCTGCCTGTTCTCATCTGACTTTGTGGCAAGGAGATCGCGTTGGCCAAATCGATAGAATGCCCAAGTGCTCGAATAGCCGAAATCCAATGAGAGTCTGTCATTCGGGCTGAACACTGCATTGACGGTTCCCTTATAGTAGTTCTTCTTGTGAATGGAATAGACATCCGTGAGCAAGGCTTCATTCATCAAGTAGGCATTGCGGTTATCAGTCTTGAAGAGGTTGTAACTCAGGTCGGCATACAGTGACCACTCCTTGCTCAAAACGCTATTATAGATGAGCGACAATTTGTAATCATTGGTTTTGATGCGGTTATGCATCAACTCCGACAAATTACTCGTGTAGTCATACAGTGTTGAGTGACGGCCTTTGTCATGGAGATATTGCGAGCGAAGTGATAACGTCTGATTGCCAGATACCTTCCAGTCAAATCCGATACTTGCCACATGGGTATTGTTGCGGTTGTGGTCATTGGGATTGTCCGTAGTATATTCCTTGCTGGACAAATCGGACAGACCCAAGTAGGATTTGCTATAAGAAATTGGATAATTCCACCTGATATGGCCGTAGCCATAACCGGCGCTGAAGTTCCACTTCTTGTCGGTGTGCGAGTACTGGATGTTGGGCTGCTCATTGACGATGTGGTCATCGCCGTTATTGCCAGGCGATACAATCGTGAAGTTGTTAATGGACAAGCCGTTGCCAATGTAATCTTTTTTCAGTTTGATGTCAATGACATATTTATAGCCGGCAATAACGTATCTGCCAGGCAATTCATGGATGATTTCTATTTCCTTGACCCGTTTTGGGTCAATGGCTCTAATATAATCATATCCGTGCTCCTGCCCGTCAACCCTGACAAGGACTCTGCTGTCATTCTTGACGCTGATTTTTGAGCTGAGTTGATCAAATTTCACACCTGGCAGCAAGTTCATGATGTCAAACACGTTGGTCATGCCCTTGCGGTGGTTCTCGGTGATCTTGAACACGTCGCTCTTGGCATTGTGCTTGATCATACTCTCGGTAAATACCAGCTCGGGGAGCGTGATCTCCATGATAGTATCCTGCTCATTTTGCCCAAAGTCTTCAAGAAAGAAACATCCGAGCATCAAGAATATCCATAATGTTCTCATAATAAAACCGTTTATTAGATTAAATGTTTTGTTGATGCAAAATTAACTTGACCTGTAGGGGCACGCAATACCCAAATGGGTGTTTCTATCACCCATTTGAAAGAAGTCCCGAAAGAAAGATATTACTAGCCGCGGTACTCGAGAATGTCGCTAGGGGCGCAGTCCAGTGCGCGGCAGATGGCATCGAGTGTCGAGAAACGGATGGCCTTGGCCTTGCCGGTCTTGAGAATCGACAGATTGGCAATCGTGATACCCACACGCTCGCTCAATGAGTTGAGCGACATCTTGCGTCGTGCCATCATGACATCCATATTAACGATAATCATGGTTGCTGGCGGTATTAGATGGTCAGTTGCTGTTCCTGGGCGGTATCATAGGCCACTTTGTACAGTTGTGCCACAATGAGCACAATTAGGGTATATACAAAGAAATCGGAGGACAGCGCGACGTTCAACTCATTGGTTGCCGAACAAGCCTGTCCCACGTTGTCACACAAGAATGCATAGATGGGCACGGCCACTGACAAGGCCCACATCAGCCTCACATTAGTCCGATTGAAAATCTGTCCGTCACGCAGGTACTTGAGGATATTGACCACAAAGGCGACAAACAGCCCCATCAAAACAAGTATGGAAACCCGCTGAGCGATGAAAATGGCCAACTTCAGCCCGATGCGTGGCGAATCCCAGTTGATGACACCTGGACCGCTGCCTGTCGTGAGGATAAAATAGGACTGGAAACACAAAAAAATCAAACCCAGGGCAACGACAACGAGTGCTGCGTAGCACAGGCTCTTTAATGTCTTGATGGATGACTGTTTCATAACGCTAATGGATTAAATGGTTCATAAAAGCGCCACAAAGATATATAAATTTATCGTAATACAATAAATATTTTCTGCTTTTAAGAAAATTTAATCCTTAACAGTGGGACAAAGGGACGGTTCT
>JAFTEU010000132.1 GCA_017453505.1 Muribaculaceae bacterium | reverse complement strand
TCACCTTTGTTTTAGCAGCTTACGGCAAAAAAATATCTCGCCGATGAATCTGGCGAGATGGTTCTTGGTGTTTAGGGGCTTGCGCATGTCTTGACAGCGGGTCTGTCACACTGCCATCACTCCAAATTTTGGATGAGGCTTTTTTTATTCTATAATTTCCCAGAAGCCGCCTTTATCAGGACCCACTCTACGAAGGTATTTACCACGCATTACCTCAATATTTGCACTTATTGCGGCAACACTGACACCAACGAGTTTTGACAAATCTGCTTTTGAAATATATGGATCGTCCATTACTAATCGAAGTATGGATTTCCTGTTTTCTGTCAACCTGTCACCCTGTCTAGCAGCTTTTTCTATCAACTTTTCTATCAACTTTTGATGATTTTCTATCAACTTTTCTGTCACCTTCTGTTCGGATTCTATCAACTTTTCTGTTCGAACAGAAGAATTATCAGTGACCTTTGGTACCGTAATCTTCAGGATGAACTCGTCGGTTCTGAAGGATGGGACATTTGCGCCATTAGCCTCCTGTTCACGACAGATACGGTCAAAGCCCTCGCCGAACTCCTTCACAAAGTGATATGCTTTGAGGAAGGCTGCTATCTTGGGATTACGGGAGAAGTGGGTATGCCGGATGTTGTTAGGTTTCACCTGTCCAGGAAGCTTGCCCGGAGACTCAAACACTATTCGGTCATCAAACATCTTGATTTATATATGATTGATAAAATATAATTAATTGAAAATTTATAATATAGCAAAATGTTTAGTGATTCTGTAGTGCGTTTTTCAGATAAGGATTGCTGGTTCTTTTGGGGGGAGGGGGGAGTCTTTATATTGGGATTTACGGGAGAGGATACGGTGGGGATGGCAGGCAGGTGACAAAATTGTGTTTTTGGGGAGGGAAAAATAGAAATGTGCTATAAAAATTGGTGTTGTAATGAAATAATGTGTAAATTTGCGGGTGTTCTTTGGCAGATAGCACGTGCTCGTGCGGTGAGTCAATGGGCAGACCAACTTTAAGACCTATGTTAGAAAAGACTATGAATAACTGCTGCTTTTTCTAAACTGATGGGCCACTGTACTTTTAACCGATATCAATTAATAACTATATAAACCAGCATCATGTATAAGATTGAAAATCATCCTATTCTTGACCTTCCCAAAGAAGAGTACGTGGAATTCCAATTTGAAGGGAGGACCGTTCGCGGCCAAAAGGGCAAAACCATCGCTGCCGCCCTTCATCAGGCAGGCTTAATCGTGCACAGCCACAGCACCACCGGCCGCAACCGCAGCCTGGAGTGCGGCATCGGCAAGTGCGGTGCCTGCGAAATGCTTGTTGACGGCCAGGTGCGCCGCATCTGCATCACCAGCGTTGACGGTGTGAAAGAGGTGTGCGAGATTCCCAAGGACTACATGCCCGAGGGCAAGGCACGTGCAGCCAGCGAGACCAAGATTTACAAGACCACGGTTGCCATCATTGGTGGCGGCCCTGCCGGTCTGGCTTGCCGCGAGCAGCTCACGGCACTGGGTATCCCCAACATTGTCGTTGATAACAATGCTACCGAGGGTGGACAATTCAACATGCAGACCCATCAGTTCTTCTTCTTTGAGAAGGAGCTGAAGTTCGGTGGCATGCGCGGTTTTGACATCGCCAAGACCCTTGCCGGCGACAACCACGACGGCATTCTGCTCAACAATACCGTGTGGGACCTGCTCGAAGGCCGCCGCATTGCCTTGAAGAATATCGCCACCCAGGAGGTGAGCTACATCGATGCCGACCATCTGGTAGTGGCCACGGGTGCGGTGCCCTTCATGCCGGTGTTCGAGAACGATGACGTGCCGGGCGTTTACACCGCTGCGGTGTTCCAGAAGATGATGAACCAGGAGCACACCCTGCTGGGCAAGCGTGTGCTCACTGTGGGTGCCGGCAACATCGGCTACCTCACCAGCTACCAGGCCATGCAGGCGGGTGCGACCATCAAGGCCATCATCGAGGGCATGGACCACGAGGGTGGTTTCCCCGTGCAGGCCAACCGTGTGCGCCGCCTGGGCATCCCAATCATGACATCACACGTGCTCATCCGCGCCATCCCCAACGAGGACTACACCGGTGTCACTGGTGCCGTGATTGCCGAGTGCAAGAATTTCCAGCCCATCCCAGGCACCGAGCAAGTGATTGATGACATCGACATCATCAACATCTGCACGGGTCTGATTCCCGACAACCAACTGCTCGTCAAGGGCCGCTCGGTCTTTGGCCGCAACGTGTACGGTGCCGGCGATGCCGTCCGCATCGGCGAGGGCACCAGTGCCGTGCTGCGGGGCAAGCAGGTGGCCTATGAGGTGGCTCAGGAATTGGGCATCCGTTTCCCCTATGAGGATTATCTCGAAGTATCCCGCCAGTATATCGACTCACAGCAGCGTCCCGTGCGCTTGCTCGACGAACCGCGCATCCCCAGCGAGGAGCGCATGGCCTTGAAACCCTATGTACAAATCAACTGCCTGTACGGCTTCGCCTGCAACCCCTGCACCTTCTCTTGTCCGCAGGGTGCAATCACCAAGCCCACCACCTCGTCGGTGCCCATTGTCGATTACGACAAGTGCATCGGCTGTATGCAGTGCGTGAACCACTGTCCAGGCCTTGCCATCTTCGGCTATGACAAGCGCAAGAACGTGGTGTTCCTGCCTGTGGAATATGAGGTAGAAGAGGGCAAGGAAGTCTTCCTCGTTGATGACAACGGTGCCAAGGTGGGCGAAGGTGTCATCGAGAAGGTGCTCAAGAAGGACAACAAGACCCATGTGGCCCGCGTCCAGGCTACTCAGGCCGACGACTTGAACCAAGTCAAGGGCTTCATCCTCAAGGAACGCTATCCCGAGCCCTTGAACCTGCGTCCCCTCACCCATCCCGAGGAAGGCAAAGCCTTTGTCTGCCACTGCGAGGATGTGGATGTCAAGACTCTGCTTGCCATCGTTGGCGACCGCAAATTCATCTCGGTGGACGAGCTCAAGCACACCACCCGCATGGGTATGGGTCCCTGCCGCGGCAAGCGTTGCGTGTCGCGCGCCAAGCAGATCCTGCGCGCCCATGGCATCGAGGTGACTGGCGACAGCACCCCGCGTGCCCCGCTGGCCAACCAGGTCACCCTGGGCGATGTCTATAATGGCGAAACCAAGGAGACTTTCGTCTTTGAGCACGGCTCGGTCATCGAGAAGGCCGAGACCGAAGTCCTCGTCGCCGGCGGCGGTATGGCAGGCAGTGCGGCATTCCGCTACTTTGCCGAGGCCGGCAAGCGCGTCGTCCTGGTCAACTATGACCGCGGTTCAACGTGGCGCTGCATCGGCGGCGGCCGTCCCGCCTTCTCCAACCCCGACATCAGCGACATCGCCATGCACAACCTGGAAATCTTCCGCGACGACCAGCAGCATTGCAACATCGACCTGAAGATGACCCGCTATGTCAACCTCGTGCACGACGATGCCACCTACCGCTCACTTGACGCTTCACGCGCCTGGAGCGAGGCCTATATGATCGACCGCAAGGACTTCACCAAGGTTATCTCGCCTTATTGGAATCCCAACGACAACATTTACAGCCACGCCTTGATTTCAGAAAATTGCTGGCAAGCCACACCAGGCCGCACCATCGATTATGTGCGCACCGTGGGCAAGCAGCATGGCGGTGAGGTGCTCGAGGACTGCGAGGTGCTGCACGTGCAGCGTGCCGGTGACAAGTACCGCGTCCTGGTGCGCCGCCACGACAAACACTACGTGGAATTCACGTGCGACCACTTTGTCAACGCCATGGGCTGGGGTGCCGAGAAGTTTACCGACATGCTCGGCATCGACACCCAGTTCTATCCCGTCAAGCATCAGGCATTCATCACCCGCCGTTTGCCCAATATGGGTGTCAATGGCGACTCGCTCGACATGATTATCGACCGTCGTCATTACAAGGGATTCAACGCTGTTTACGGTCAGCAGTTCCTGCACACCGGCCAGATCATCGGCTGCGCATCACCCGACTGCGATGCCTATGAGGCTCGACAAAACCTCAAGTACAACAGCCAGGCCTTCCTCAAGATCGTGAGCGAGATGTTTGCCCAGTGGATACCCAATCTGGCATCCGTCGGCTTCCATGCCGTTTGGGCCGGCTACTACATCGAGCCGCGCTACATCATCGACCCCGAGGTGGGTCTGCTCACTGGCCTGCGCGGCCACGGCTTCATGCTCGGCCAGTACCTTGCCAAGCTCTATGTGGACAAGTATCTGGGCAAGCCCGTTCCCGAGTATATGAAGGATCTCGCCATCGGCGGCAAGGGTCTGAGCGAGAATGCTTTCCAGTAAACAGCTCAGCTACTGTTGGTGACCAAAAATAAGGTGCTGCAAATCAAAGCAGCACCTTATTTTTGAGTGATTTAGGATTTCACACCATGGTGGTTACTTGGCAAACTTGCAGGGCGTCGTGCCGTCGGTGACGATGTAAACACCGCGGTCAAGTGCATCGGTGGCAATTGCGGCCTCACCCGAAGCGTTCACGAGGGCCTTGCCCATCAATCGACCGTTCATGTCATAGATGCAAAGCTGGCTGCCTGGCTTCATGCCCGAAGCGTTCACCTGGGCAGCGTTGATGTCGATGCGGGTCTTGCCGGCGGCAATCTCGTTAATGCCAGTAGTGCCCGGAGTCTTGAACTCAACTCCCACCAGCGGTCCCCACTCGTCGAGGGCATTCTTGCCGATCGAGAATGCGATGTACCAGGTGTTGGGCTCAGCATTCCACTGTGCATTGTCAACACCGAACTGATCCCAATAGGGGTTGTAGGGATTGTCCTGCTTGAGGTAGTTGAGCAAGTTCTCTTCACCCCACTCCTCACTCTCGTAGGCCTCCTTGGTGATAATGATGTCACGGTGCAGGCTGACGTTCTCGTTAGGCGTGTAAGTCACCCACTGGTAGTAGCCATATTCCTCATCTCCACCGAACTCGCCAATCTCGATGGTCATCTCGGCAAGTCCTTCACCGCCCATCTTCTGGGTGGTCACGGGAATGATGATCATGTCGGCATCAGCACTGTTAGCGTCCCAGCACTGCACATAGACCTCATAATCCTTGCCAGGTGACTGGCCATTCCAGGTATACTGGTATTCAGCAGTCTGGGTAATACCCCAAGCCCTGATCATGTCGCCCATGGTCTGGAATCCCATCCAGGGACCAAACATGGCGAACTGCTGCTCGGCAGTCCCTGCATCAAACAGGCAGAAGGAATAGCCGGCTACATCGGCATTGGGCGAGAAGGTGATGGTGATAAAGTCGGTTCCCACCTCATCGACATTGTAGTCGACACTGGGATTGCCCACCAGCTGGGCACTCATGCACAGGCCTGTGAAAAGCACCATGCTTGCAATAAGTAATCTTTTAATCATAGCTCTAGAAATTATAATACATGGCTCAATTCTCATCTTCACCACACATCCCGGGGAGAGCCCATGAAACCCAGAAGTGGGCATATCATTCACTTGAGATTGCAAATATACTCAATAATTATTGCTAAAAAAATCAATTCCATGATTTCTATTGTTTTAGGTAGCCTGTGACACCCATTCTTGAACCGCAATTCCATGAAAATCAAAAAGAGGCCGGAACCTTGATGATTCCGGCCCGATGGGGTCAACACGATGTGTCGGCAATGACGACCTACTTCTCAGGGGCAGCGGGAGTGTCCTTGGGTCCCTCGTGCTTGCGCACGATGCTGGCCAGATCCACGCCAACGGCGCTCTTGACTGTGTCATTGACCTGGGCAAGCACTACGGGCAATGTACCCGTGATCGTACCGATGCCTGCACCCTGGTCGCCACCAGTGCTGTAGATGTTCACACCCTGGATGGTTGCCACCTGTTCGGCCACGTTGCGGGTGATTTCGGGAAGCTTCTCGATAACCATCTGGGCCACAGCTGCGTCATTATATTTCTTGAAGGCTTCGGCTTTCTTCTCCATGGCCTGGGCTTCGGCCTCACCTTTCTTCTGCACGGCATAGGCTTCGGCCTCACCACGGGCCTTGATACCCTCGGCCTCCTGCATCATGGCAAACTTCTGAGCTTCGGCCTTGGCACGGATAGCCTCTGCTTCCTGCTCTGCTTCATATCGTTGCGCCTCGGCTTCGCGTTTGCGTTTCTCAAGGTCGGCCTCGGCGTTCTTTTGAATCTGGAACTTCTCGGCCTCGGCCTGAATCTGCTTGGAGTAGCGGTCGGCATCAGCCTGTTTGTTCACCTCGGCAAGCAGCGTGTTCTCCCGGATCTTGATCTGCTCGTTGGTCAAGTCCTGCTCTTTCTTGGTTCGGGCAATCTGGGCATCAACCTCTTTCTCGTTGAGCACCTTCTGCTGCTCTTGCTCCTGGATGCGGTAAGCGGCATCGGCCTGTGCCTGACGCGTGTCGGCTTCCTGCTTGAGGTCGGCGCGACGGATGGTCAGCTCATTCTGGCGCTCGGCAATGGCGGTTTGTGAGGCCACAGTGGCATCGTTGGCGAGTTTCTCGTTCTCGGCTTTGGCCTGGGCAATGTCCTTCTCGGCTTGAGCCTTAGTGATAGCGGCGTTCTTGCGGATGGTCCAGGTGTTATCGGCACCCAGATTCTCAATCAGCCCCAACTCGTCGGTGATGTTCTGTACGTTGAAGGCCAGGATCGAGATACCCAGCTTGGCCATGTCGGGAGCAGCCTTGTCCATAACCTGGTTGGAGAAGCCGTCACGGTCCACGTTCAGTTCCT
Organism: Muribaculaceae bacterium; assembly: GCA_017453505.1. Taxonomy (GTDB): domain Bacteria; phylum Bacteroidota; class Bacteroidia; order Bacteroidales; family Muribaculaceae; genus Sodaliphilus. The sequence continues at coordinate 42,257 of JAFTEU010000132.1, read as the reverse complement.
TGAGCCCTTGGCTACCGATCAGCTCACGCAGGTTACCCTGCAACGTGTCTTGCAGCTGGCTGGAAATAGTACCGGCATCCATGTTCAGGAAGTTGCGGGCTGCCAGGCGCACGCCATCGGGGGTCGGGGTCACGGCCACCTTGGCAACGGCATCGACGTTGACGTTGATAAAGTCATTGGTGGGCACGCTGCGCTCGGTGCGGATGTCAACCGTCAACTGACCCAGGTACACCTTGTCAAGACGCTCAAAGATGGGGATTTTCACACCACCCGCACCAATCAGGATGCGTGGCTCACGCTTGATGCCCGAGATGACATAGGCTGTGCTGGGCGGTGCCTTGACATAGCACGTGAACAATACTACCATCAACAGCAGGATAATTCCTCCTGCAATAATTCCTATTTCAAATAGTCCCATAACTTAAATATTTTAAAAACCGATAAAGTTCTTTCTTGTATAAGATAGACGCAATGGACTACATCATCTCTACATTTTTTCTGTTAAAAACTGCAAAAATCATGCCAAGCAACCTATTTTTACAACCAAACGGCATGAAAAACCGCCAATCATCGGCTATGAAATAGTCATTTGGCTAGAAACTAGGGGTTAGGAAGCCAGAACTCAAAACTTTTTCTTACCTTTGCACCTCTAAATGTGAAATGACAAGTCAAAAAGATATAGACAAGATGGAGAAAGAGAAGAAATTTGCACGCACGCTGGTGACGACGGCGTTGCCCTATGCTAACGGTCCCGTTCACATCGGCCATCTGGCTGGCGTGTACGTTCCCGCCGACATCTATGTGCGCTATCTGCGCCTGCAGGGCGAGAATGTGCTGTTTGTTGGTGGCAGCGATGAGCACGGCGTGCCCGTGACCCAGCGCGCCCGCAAGGAGGGCATCACCCCGCAGCAGGTGGTGGACCGCTACCACAAGATCATCAAGGATTCGTTTGAGGAGTTGGGTATCTCATACGACATCTATAGCCGCACGACCAGCAAGACCCATCACCAGTTTGCCGCCGAGTTTTTCCGCAAACTCTATGATGACGGCAAGCTCATCGAGAAGACCACCAAGCAGTTCTATGACGAGCAGGACGGCAAGTTCCTCACCGACCGTGACGTGGAGGGCGAGTGCCCCTATTGCCACCACCCCGCCGCCAAGGGCAACCAGTGCGAGGACGGCTGTGGCCGCGACCTGGACCCCACCGAACTCATCAACCCGCACGCCAAGGACAGCGACCACCCGCTCGTGCTCAAGGACACCACCAACTGGTTCCTGCCCCTCAACGAGTATGAGGGCTGGCTCAAGGAGTGGATTCTGGAGGGTCACCAGGAGTGGCGCAGCAACGTGTATGGCCAGTGCAAGTCATGGCTTGACAACGGCTTGCAGCCCCGTGCCATGACCCGCGACCTGGACTGGGGCATCCCCGTCCCTGTCGAGGGTGCCGACGGCAAGGTGCTGTACGTGTGGTTTGACGCACCCATCGGCTACATCAGCAACACCAAGGAACTGTGTGATGCCCAGCCCGAGCGCTGGGGTACCTGGCAGCAGTGGTGGCAGCAGCAGGACACGCGTCTCATCCACTTCATCGGCAAGGACAACATCGTGTTCCACTGCATCATCTTCCCGACGATGATGAAGGCCCACGGCGACTACATCATGCCCGACAACGTGCCGGCCAACGAGTTCCTGAACCTCGAGGGCGACAAGATCTCGACCAGCCGCAACTGGGCTGTCTGGCTGCATGAGTATCTGGTGGACTTCCCCGGCAAGCAGGACGTGCTGCGCTATGTGCTCACGGCCAATGCCCCCGAGACCAAGGACAACGACTTCACCTGGAAGGACTTCCAGGCACGCAACAACAACGAGCTGGTGGCCATTCTGGGCAACTTTGTGAACCGTGCCCTGGTGCTGACTCACAAATTCTGTGAGGGCAAGGTGCCCGAAGCAGGCGAGTTGTCCGATGTGGATCGCGCCGCCATCGAGGAGTTCAAGGGCGTGAAAGCCGTGTTGAGCGACCACATCGAGCATTTCCACTTCCGCGAGGCCCTGAAGGATGCCATGAACCTGGCCCGCTGCGGCAACAAGTACCTGGCCGACACCGAGCCTTGGAAACTGGCCAAGACCGACATGGCCCGTGTACAGACCATCATGAATCTGGCACTGCAGATCACGGCCAACCTCTCTATCGCCTTTGAACCGTTCCTGCCCTTCAGCTCAGCAAAGCTGCGCAGCATGCTCGGCATGGAAAAGGTTGACTGGAACCGCTTGGGTGACATCGACATCCTGCCCGCCGGACGACAACTGGAGCAGCCCGTGCTCTTGTTCGAGAAAATCGAGGACGACGTTATCCAAGCACAGGTTGACCGTCTGGAGCGCATCAAGCAAGAGAACATCATCAACAACTTCAAGCCCAAGCCCGTCACCACCTCGTGCACCATTGACGACTTTGCCAAACTCGACATCCGTGTGGGTACCGTCCTCGAGTGCGAGAAGGTGAAAAAGGCTGACAAACTGCTGAAGTTCACCATCGACGACGGCATCCAGGGCCGCACCATCATCAGCGGCATCGCCAAGTGGTATGAGCCCGAGGAACTGGTGGGCAAGCAGGTGTGCTTCATCGCCAACTTCCCGCCCCGCAAGCTCAAGGGCATCGAGAGCCAGGGCATGATCCTGAGCGCCGAGGATGCCGGCGGACGCCTTGTGGTCATCGGCCCGACAGGCCCCGTCAAGCCCGGTTGTCAGGTGGGGTGATATTCAAGAGGCATAAGCCGCTTGAAGTATAGAGATTAAAGTTTAGTGGTTAGAGGGAATCCCCAATCCACTAAACTTTTTCACTTTTCAGCGACACGAAGCGGAAAAACGATGTAAAAAATGCGTTTTTTGACCTAAGGTTGTAAAAGCATCTGGAATTATTGTATATTTGCAACGATAAACAATCCTGATGATGTCAAATTCAACAGCAAGAGCAACAGCGGACTATAAAGTCCAGTTTGCAACAATGGCCATTGGTGCGACAGCCCAAAAAATGGGCATCCCCGCAACCGAGGTTCATAACCGCTTGAAGCGTTATGGGCTTATTCGTTCGCTATTATTTGATTGCTATGACACTTTACATACCGAGAGTATAGAAGGTGTCGTCTGGAATGTGATGGAAGCGCTCAAGAATTGGGAAAGAAAGGAGGCATTACAGTGAATCAAACGCTATATCATGGCTCATTTGTTGCCGTCGAGTCCCCGTTAGTGGGTGTCGGACGACGCGAGTTAGACTTTGGACCTGGTTTTTATGTCACAAACTTGCGCGACCAGGCCGAGCGGTGGGCAAGACGCGTTTGCATTACCCGAGCAACAAATACTCCAATTCTCTCAATCTACAGTTTTCAAACAGATTTATTGCCTGATGATATTAAAATCCTAAGATTAGATCAATATGACCGGCAGTGGCTCGATTTTATTGTTGCCAGCCGCTGCGGAGAAGAACCGTGGGCTGAATATGATATCATTGAGGGTGGTGTTGCCAATGATCAGGTTATTGACACGGTAGAGGACTACTATAGCGGCCGAATCACAGTAGAGTAAGCCCTTGGCCAACTGAGATTTGCCCGACCCACTCACCAGATGTGCATTAGCAACCAAACCATTATCGATAACTGCTTGAGCTTTATCTCATCCCAGCCAATCGTCAACCAAGGAGGATAACAATGAGAGACCAAGTATTGTGGCGCAAGACCGCCCGTATCATTACCATACTTGCTGACCGCCTGAGCATTTCACAAGAGCGGGCAATGGATATTTTTTACAATTCACACACGTTTGAATTGTTCAATGACCCTGAATCTGGCCTGCAACTCCTCGGCGACGAATACATTGTCAATGACGTGATAACCGAGTTAGCTAATAGGCAATGAATAGCACGCCACAGATGGATTGAACAGTTACTTGATGAGATAATGATATTAAAAGATGTTAAATAATTGGATGTTATTTGGTTTATATTATAAACTAGTTTATATTTGCAGCGTGAAATGAGAACGGTAATCGCGAGTGCTGTTCTTTTTTCGGAGAGTTTTAGTTTATTTTATAAACCACTTTATAACCAATCAAAAAAAACAATTCAAGTTATGGAAGAGAAGAAAATGACCGAGCGCGAGAGCCTCGAATTAATCACCTCAATGATCCAGCGCACCCGAGAGCGCTACATCGGTGACGGCAACATTTTGCTCATGTGGGGCTACCTCACGGTGATTGTGACCGCCCTAGTGTGGATCATGCTTGTCATGACGCACAACCCGGCCTGGAACTGGTTGTGGTTCGCAATAGGTATCGTTGGCGGTATCGCCACCCCCATCATGTCGAGGAAGAGTGACCTCAAAAGCGGCGTCAAGAGTTACTCAGACAAGATCACGTCTCAAATCTGGACTATCGTTGGCTTGGCATCGGTGGTTGCGACGGTGTTCTGCTTCGGGTTTGGCCTCAAGGGCTTTAACGCCTGGGGGATGATGTTTGCCATCCCGCTCCTCATCGTGCCGATGGCCGAAATGGCCCAGGGCATTATCGTGAAAGAGAGGTCTCTCGTCGTGGGCGGTGCCATCGGACTGTGCGTCGGGCTATTCACATTCTGCTGCATCGTTGGCAACGCGCGCCTGCTCATCAACTGGTTCCTGCCGCTGTTCATGGTTGCCTTTGCCTGCATGATGATCATCCCCGGCCACGTGATTAACCATAAAGCCCGTCAACAGCGATGAAAGAGTTGGACCCCATACTTCACTCCCAGTTGCGGCTGGCGGTGATGTCCATCCTGATGAATGTGGAGGAGGCCGACTTTGTCTACCTCAAGGAGCAGACCGAGTCCACAGCGGGCAACCTGAGCGTGCAAATTGACAAACTGTCCAATGCCGGTTACATTACTGTGACCAAGGGCTTTGTCGGCAAGAAGACGCGCACCACTTGCCAGGTCACCGAGCAAGGTCGCAAGGCCTTCGAGGAGTATGTCGAAGCATTAAAAGGTTACCTGAACCTGTAAATAGCCGATTCAAATAGTGATGTGAGCGCTCGTCCATAGCGGGGTGGGCGCTTCTTTACTTCTTTACTTGTTCTTTTCAGCGTTTTGCACCCACATTTCCCAATGCCAAGCCAAGTGCTTTGTGCAGCAAGTAAGCCAATAGGATGGCGATGGGGAAACTGATGATACCGCGGATGTTATAATCCATCTGGCCAAGAAGCATATACAAGCAGATTCTCTCATGAATCATGTAAAGTTCCAGCGACATAGCTCCCATGAAGATAAGGCCGACATGAACAGGCCGCGAGGCCTTCTTGAGCAAGAGGATACACCCCATCAGTACGGGAATCGACAGGATAAAGCCCGCAACACGCCTGAACCCGACATAACAATCCACCTGATTAACAACCACAATCATCAAGAACGCCACCAGGCACAATAGCCACAGGTGTGGCACCTGAATCCGCTTTTTCTCATGCACCCAGCGGGCCAGATGGAGACCCATAAAGAAGATGGCAAACCTATTAAGAACGATTTCCAGGGATACAAAACGCAATCCCAGGGCAAAGCACACCACCAACATTACAAACGGCAGCAGAATGGAGTACTTGTATTTCATCAACCTGTAGTAAAACGGGGCTACCAGATAGCAGACAAGGATTAGACCAATGAACCAGAAGTCCAGCCGCCCCTCCAGGATACACAGTCCCGAGATATTATACAGAAACCTGCTCCAATCCAGATTGCCCCAATCCATCAACAGGTAATAGATGATTGCCACGATAAGATAGGCCGGCAGGATGCGCATCAGCCTTCTCCCGTAGAAGGGAAGCAGCCGCTGATCCCTCGACAAAGAGAAGTACAACCCGATGGCCGATATCACGAGAAAAAACTCAACGCCCACCGTTCCCCAAGCGAAAAGAGAATAGCGGCCGAAGGCATGAAACAGCATGACGGCCACAATCGATACGCCCATCAACTGGATCCTGTATTTGCTGAAGTCAGAGAATTCAAACATCATCATGCTGTCTGGTTTATAATTGGTTATCGACAATCGGCAGATGCCCTATGGAGCACCAGCGGCTTCTCAGCGGGCACATGGGTACTGAGAATGCGCAGTGGCTTGGGATAAAGGTTGTTGGCACGGTTCCCCAAGTTATTGGCGATGCCCAGTACAGCCCTCTCATGGGATATCAGGACATGTCCACGCGGGGCATCTACAGAGATGGATTCGCCTCGCAGGTAGCGCAAGGCCGTCGGGTAGTCCACCTCACAGGACGGAAATGCGTCCTCGGCCCTGGCCAGTGACATGGCAAGTGCATGGTGGGGCACCGTCTTGCGACCCATCACAGTGGCCAGTTCCACACCGGCATGCAGCACGTTCAACGAGGAGCGCAGGGCAGCGACTTCGCGCTGGATATCTTGAGGCACGGCAACAAGCAGGTCACCCAGCTGACCGATGGTGTACTCGTCAGGGCAAGAAAGCCAGTTACGGCCGATTTCATCGACTTTTTTAGCATTTTTCTCCTTGACACGGACATCTTGCCGTGAGCCATTTCCAGACTTTCGGAAGACCGCCATGAAGAGTCCCTCGCCATCCACACGATGTGGCATGAAGCGGTAACAACGGCAGTTGCTATCAATGGCGGGATGAATGTTCCACGAGGCCTCAATGGGCACCTCAAGCGACTCGGCACCCAGTTCCTGGACGATAAAATCGGCTATTTCCTCGTTCTCCTGGCGGTTATAGGTACACGTGCTGTAGATAAGCAGGCCTCCAGGACGCAAAGCCGGCCACACGCCGGCAAGAATTTCTCGCTGGCGCTGGGCGCACTGCTTGACCAGGGTCGGCGACCATTGGCCGACGGCCTCATCATCCTTGCGCATCATGCCCTCTCCACTGCACGGCACATCGGTGGCAATCACATCAAAGAAATCGTTGAACCGACCCAAGTGGGCAGGCGCATTGCTTGTCACCACACATCGGGGATTGCCCCAGCGGATGACGTTGTCGGCCAGCACGCGGGCACGCGGCGGCACAATCTCGTTGGCAACCACCAGCGACCCTTGAGGCAACGCCTGCATGGCGGCAGTGGTCTTGCCGCCAGGAGCGGCACACAGGTCGAGATAACGTACGGGCTCATGCACAAAGTGACTGACGACATGTGCAATAAACATCGACGATGCATCTTGCACATAGTACTGCCCGGCATGCCAGCCTGGGTCGAAGGTGAACGTGGGACGGTCAGCCAGATAAAAACCCTGTCCGCACCAAGGCACACGACGGGATCCCTGAGGTACCCCTACCCCACGGGCCTCGTTGACACGCACCGACACACTCGGCTCGCTCGACGTGATAGCAGCGGCCAGCTTCTCCCACTCGTCAGGCAGCAGGCCGCGCAGTTGCTCTATAAACTCATCGGGCAGTTTCATTGCTGCAAAGTTAGTTGAAATGCCGCAAACACGACACAAAACATGCCCAGTAAATTGATTTTCGTCCAAATCTATGGTTTTTACCCCACTTTTGCACAAAAATCCTTGCTTCTTATATTAATTCTATGAGACGGAAAACAGGATTATTTCCTATTGCTTTTCCTAATGGCAAAACGGGATTTAAATTATAGTTTTTTAAGGTTTTTAGCTTTTGGCAAATGGCCTATTTTTTGTAATTTTGTACGTTTTTATAGTCCCCCTTTTTCAGAGGGTATAAAAGTGAAAAAAACTACATTTTTATGTCAGAAGAAAACAAATATATCGAAGAACAGGAAGAGAAGAATTATTCAGCGTCCAACATCCAGGTCCTTGAGGGACTTGAGGCCGTGCGCAAGCGCCCGGCAATGTATATCGGTGATACCCATGTCAAGGGTCTTCATCACCTGGTGAGCGAGGTCGTGGACAACTCTATCGACGAGGCTCTCGCCGGCTTTTGTGACCACATCGAGGTCTTCATCGGCGAGGATAACAGCATCACCGTCAAGGATAATGGCCGCGGCATCCCTGTTGACGAGCACGAGAAGCTGCACAAGTCGGCTCTTGAGGTCGTCATGACCGTGTTGCATGCCGGAGGTAAGTTCGACAAGGGCTCCTATAAGGTGTCCGGCGGTCTGCACGGCGTGGGCGTGAGCTGCGTCAATGCACTGAGCGACTACCTGCGCGCCGAGGTGCGACGCGGCGGCAAGGTCTATATGCAGGAATACAGCCTGGGCAAGCCGACCAGTGAGGTCAAGGTCATCGGTGACTGCAAGGAGGAAGAGCATGGCACAACCATCATCTTCCACCCCGATGCAGGCATTTTCTCGACCACCGTCTATGAGTTTGACATCCTGTCCAACCGCTTGCGCGACCTCGCTTACCTCAACGCGGGTGTGTCGCTGTCGATTACCGACTTGCGCACCCGTGACGAGAACGGCAACCCACACAGCGAGACCTACTACAGCGAGACGGGTCTTGATGAGTTTGTGCGTTACATCGATGGTAACAAGGAAGCTCTCATCCAGGACGTCATCCACATCAAGAGCAAGAAGGGCGACATCCCCGTTGAGGTAGCCATGACCTATAACACCTCGTTCAACGAGAACATCTACTCGTTTGTTAACAACATCAACACCATTGAGGGTGGTACCCACTTGACGGGCTTCCGTCGCGGACTGGGATCGACTCTCAAGAAGTATGCTGAGGACAACAAGATGCTTGAGAAGGCTAAGGTTGAGATTAAGCCTGAAGACTTCCGCGAGGGTCTGACCGCCATCATCTCGGTCAAAGTGCTGGAGCCCCAGTTCGAGGGCCAGACCAAGACCAAGCTGGGCAATACCGAGGTCATCGGTGCCGTCGAGACAGCCGTGCGCGATGCCTTGAACACCTATCTGGAGGAGCATCCCACACAGGCCAAGACCGTCATTGAGAAAGTCATCCTGGCCGCCCAAGCCCGCCATGCCGCCCAGAACGCACGCCTCAAGGTGCAGCGCAAGTCACCGCTCGCTGGCGGTGGTCTGCCCGGCAAGCTGGCCGACTGCTCGTCGAAGGATCCCGCCGAGAGCGAGCTCTTCCTCGTCGAGGGTGACTCGGCAGGTGGCAGCGCCAAGCAGGGCCGCGACCGCAAGTTCCAGGCCATTCTGCCCCTGCGCGGTAAAATCCTGAACGTCGAGAAAGCGATGGACCACAAGGTGTTTGAGAGCGACTCGGTAGTCATCATCTTCCGTGCCCTTGGCGTGACCATCGGCACAGAGGAGGATCCCAAGGAGGCCAACCTGAGCAAGCTGCGCTATCACCGCATCATCATCATGACCGATGCCGATGTCGATGGCGCACACATCGACACACTGCTCATGACCTTCTTCTTCCGCCGCATGAGACCCATCATCGAGAACGGCTACCTCTACATCGCCACCCCGCCCCTGTACCGTGCCCGCACCAAGAAGGGCGGCAAGGAAGAGTACTGCTGGGACGAGGTGCAGCTGCGCAAGTTCATCGACACCTATGCCGGTGGCAACGAGGACGGCGTGACCGTGCAGCGATTCAAAGGTCTGGGTGAGATGAATCCCGAGCAGTTGTGGGAGACCACCATGGATCCTGAGCACCGCCTGCTCAAGCGCGTCAACATCAGCGACGCTGCCGAGGCCGACCGCATCTTCTCGATGCTCATGGGCGAGGACGTTGAACCGCGCCGCAAGTTCATCGAGGAGAACGCTACCTACGCTACCATCGACACCTAATTCAATAATTGCCGTTCTCGGCAATTATTGAAGGATAATGGTTAGAGTTTAAAGGATAAAGAGAGAATCTCAACAAGAGCGTTTTTTCCTTATGCGGGGCGTAATCCCCGCGCCGATATATTACGATCTTCACACATGCCCCCAGCGACGCTCTGAGCGACACTGGGGGCATCTATTGTACATATCAGAGAGGGGCCGGGATTTATCTGCCTTCTTCGGCATAAGACTTGCAAGCGAGGCTTTGGCCACGAGTGACCTCAATGAGATCGCCTAACTTGTATCGCCTCAGACCCATTACCTATTTCTCGTTTTGTAATCTGAAAAACTCTTTCTGCTGCTCTATTTCTCGGCGGAGTTCCTCTTGTGTCGGCATATAGGTCAAGTACTTAGCGGCAAAGAGTTGATCGTTGTTGTTGAGAACAGAATAGTGAGCTACATCTTCATCTGTCTCGGCGCAAAGTAACATGCCAATGGTCGGGTTATGACCTTCGGGACGAGCCAACTCGTCATACATCTTGACGTACATATCCATCTGTCCAACATCCTGATAACGCAACTTTGTGGTTTTCAGATCAATTAAGACAAAACACCGCAGGTGGTAATTGTAGAATACCAGGTCGATATAATAGTCTTCCTTCTCGGTGTGGATATGCTTCTGCCTGTCAACAAAGGCAAAGCCTTTCCCCAATTCCATGAGGAATGAAATCATGTGGTCAATGATGCTCTGCTCAAGGCTGCTCTCTGAATAGTTGGTATTGTTCTTGAAACCAAGAAATTCAGCGACCACAGGATTCTTCAGGTACTCCAGTCTGTCCTGCAATGGCTTGGTCAACTCGACCATTTCGTCATGCACGACGGCTTTATCCTGTGACTGCAACAGCCGATGGTAATACTGTGACGACACATTGCGCTGCAGGGTGCGAGTACTCCACATTTCCTTGGCGGCTTCGTTCTCATACCAAGCACGGCCTTCGGCTGTAAGCTCTTGAAGAATAATGCTATAATGGGTCCAAGACAGCCTTAGTGCCTTAGTAGGTTTAATGGAAGAGTACAAGTCCAATCCATCAGATAATCCCATCGCTGACGGGATTATTTCAGATTGTCCCATCCGTGACGGGACAATTTCAGATACCCCTCTGTCAGCCTTGAAAAGGCTTGTGAATGACTTGTAAAAGGAAATAAACCTGTAAAGATTATTCCTCGAATAACCACTTCCATATTTTGTGGTCAGTTCTTTTGCAAGATTCTTAATAACTTGCTCTCCATACTCAGCACGCTGGTCTTTCAGTACCTCATGTTGAATGCGCAACCCTAACAGCCAATTACGTTTAATCAATGTTTCATTAACCGTACGATATGCAAACTGTTGGGCCTGATCTATAATGATACATGCATCATGAAACAGTTCCGCTTGAGAGGGAACAAGCTCGATCTCTGTCGTCTTAATTATCTCTTTCTTTGCCATTTGCGCTCTTTTTAGATAAATTGCTCTCGCTCGGCAATATGAAAGGGGGATTTCATTGCTCCTCGCTAAATCGCAATTTTGAGCGCAAAGATATAGAAAATTAGCGAGAAACCCTCAGGATGTCTTAGCCTAAGTATTCTTTTGTAAGCCCGCTTGACAAAGCAAACTGCTCCACACGAAGACGGTTAGAACTATCTCCGCCCTGCAATCTGCCACTCACGTTAAAGGTGCCCCATCATCCCCATGGAATCATTGCGAGATGCCCATTTGCATCAGGTAGTGTTCAAGTGGCGGCATTCCCATTTCGTGCCGCCATTGGTCAACCTTGTTTGGGTCAAGCAGTTGGTAAAGTTTTCCGTCAACAATTTGAGTGCCATATCGTTGCGGACGATTCTCAAACATGGCAATTCTATCGTCCATCATCGCAATGCTCTCCAGCGAGATGTCACCTCGATGTGATGCTTGCTCAAAAAGTGGGTAATATTTCTTTTGCAATTCGACCGGCGCATGTTGAATGACAAGCCAAAACACGGCACAGGCATTTCCCACTTTGTCACTCCCCACAAAGCCTCGTGTGTCCAATATGTTGCATATCGCCTCTTGATTGATGCTATCGACACGTTGCATCTCATGTGTCAGCGAGTCAATGAGTGCTTGGTTTGGTCCGGCAGCACGGTAGGCCTCCAGAAACTCATAACGTATGCTCTGGTCGCTCTGGGCTATTTCTTGCAGTCTTCCCCTTAACGGCTTGTCGAAATTCGCTTCAATGCGGTCGCGGCGGGCCGTCAAGGTATCGACATAGCCACTCCACCTTGCGTCGTCATGGAGTGGGGCAAGGTCGCTATCGGCTGCGGGGTCATCGACATACCAATCGGGCTCGTTGCTGATACGGGCCCTCAGTCGGGCAAATGCCACGTCGTTATCACCCGCCAATGCCGCTGCACATGCCGCATTGTACAGGTGAGCGCCATAGATTGTCTCCCCGGTAGCGAACGCTGTCTCAAACTGTCTTGATGCCCCCTTGTAATCACCGGCCATAAAGCAGGAGTCGGCGGCGTGAATACATTCGCCATAGGTGCGAGACGGCACCGTAGAGTTGCTTGCGTCAATCGTTATGTCGAGGAGCGCTCTCATGTGCTCGCCCACAGGTTGAATATTGCGCCAGGCGGTGATATCGTAATGGAAATTTCCTGAAAACGGAACATGCTTGTCCTCGCCCTGCATGATATAGACGATACCCAGATGCTTCCCGTTTTTCACCAAGCGGTCAACGACGAGAATGCGATGCCGCTTGTTGTCGAAAATGAAATTGCGCCATATCTCATCATGCGGCTGAATGGCTCCATCTCGAGGGTTAGCCTCAACGACCAGTTCCACCCCGTCGCTCTGGCGCACAAAGTCGGGCATCCATTGACTGTACAGATTGGGAGTAAACACGATAAACTGGTCGGCAAGCACCAATTGCAACGAGTCGATTGTCAGTGGAATTTTACTGATTGCCGATGCGATATAATCCCTGCAATAGGTGTCGTAGGCTTGAAATTGTTCTTCGCCGGTGATAAAGTGCAAGTCATATTCGCCATCACTCATGTTAGTGATAGGGAATACACTCTCACCGCCAAAGTTGATCGCCATACCATGACGCGCGCTGCTTGCCACGTTGCCATCAAGAGTCCATCTTGATGATGCAAAAGGTGGAATTTTGCTAACCGAGCATCCGGCAAGGGCAATAGCCACCGCCAATCCGACTAATATGTTTCTGATTCTCATTTCAATAGAGCTCTTTAAGTTTATCAACTAATGTATTCGTTGTATTTTACATGAGTCCGACAATCAAGTTTCATCGGACTCACGCTACTGGCCACCGCCACCGGAGCATCCAGCGAGAGGCATATCCACGGCAGCACCAGGGCAAGTACCATGACCGCCAGCAGGGCAAAACGGTTGAAGCGGTGCAAGGTCTCACGGCTGAGGAGCAACTTCCATAGCAGGTAGAACATGATGAGGCACAGGCCCACTTTGATTTGATAAATGAGTAACATGGCAATGCATCGTTTACTGTTGGTTGTTCTCTTCCACTTCACGAATGAGTTCCTTCAGGTCATCGATGCTGACCTTTTCACTCTTGACAAGCGCCGAGACGGCACTCAGGTAGGACTTGCCGAAGAACTTGTTGATTACACCCTCCAACGAGCCACCACGGTACTCCTCGCGGCTGATGCGGGCAAAATACTGGAAGCAGCGCGCCGTGATGGCCTTGTGGCCCAGGAAACCTTTCTCTTCCAATATCTTCATCAATGTAGCCAGGGTATTCACATGGGGCCGGGGCTCATCATAATAAGCCTGCAACTCACGCACGAGCAAGGGACCGTGATTCCACATCCGTTCCATGATTTCCTCTTCTTTTTGGGTTAACTGTTTCATTTTTCAAGCCTTTTAAAGTTTGACATCGCAAATTAACCAAACATCTTAGTTATAAAACAAATTATTTTAGTTAATAAAACTAAAAACATTAGTTTTCTCGGACGACAGCACGAAACCCTTTCAGGCTTTTGTTGAGTATTTCGGTGCGGTCGCTCCGAAAAACTGAAAGCCGAAAACCGAAAACTGAAAACTTTATACTACCTTTGCGGCACATTATTTATGAAGGCAACATGGACATACTGGTTGATGATGGCTGTCGTGGGCGCTTTGCTCATGGCATGCGCCAGCATCGGGTCACCCGAGGGTGGCCCGCGCGACTACACGCCACCCCAGGTAACCAAGACCTCGCCAGCGCCTGGATCGCTCAACTTCAAGGGCCAGAAGGTTGAGATCACTTTCGACGAGATCATCAACCTCAAGGACCAGCAGAAGAAGGTCATCGTCTCACCCGCACCCAAGTCGCAGCCCCTCATCCGCACCGTCGGCAAGAAGGTCACCGTCGAGTTCCGTGAGCCCCTGGAGGAAAACACGACCTATGTCATCGACTTCTCCAACGCCATCGAGGACAACAACGAGAGCAATCAGCTGGACGGCTATGCGTTTGCCTTCTCGACAGGCGACGAGATTGACACGCTGGCCGTGTCGGGCATCGTGCTCCGCGCCAGTGACCTGGAGCCCATGCAGCACGTCATCGTCGGCTTGCACAGCAACCTCGAGGACAGCGCCTTCACCCGCGTGCCCCTGGAGCGTGTCAGCCGAACCAACGACCGCGGCAAGTTCACCATCCTGGGGCTCAAGCCTGGTAGTTATCACGTGTTTGCCATCAACGATGTGGACGGCGACTACCGCATGGCGCGCACCGAGGACATCGCCTTCCTGGACAAGATTATCGTTCCCTCGACTAGTGAGTACACGTCGTCGGACACCATCTTTACCTTCGACCGCAAGGTGGACTCGGTGATGACAGGCACCCACACGCTGTTCTTGCCCAATGACTTGCTGCTGTGCATGTTCAACGAGGGCTACCGCTCCCATTACATCAAGCAGACCAGTCGTCCGGCCGACAACAAGCTCTACATGCTCTTCGGAGCCCCCAACGACACGCTGCCCACCCTCGATGTCATCCGGCCCGCACAGCATCAACCCGACTGGTACCGTGTGGAGCGCACGGCCGACAACGACTCCCTTTTCTACTGGATTACCGACTCGGCAATGATCAAGACCGACACCATCATCGTCGCCATGACCTACTTGCGCACCGATACCGCCGATCGGCTCCAGCAAGCGACCGACACTATACGCTTCGGCTACCGCAAGCCAGCAGCCCAAGTCAAGGAAGAAGAAAAGAAAGCCAAGGAACGCGAAGAGCGAGCCAAGCGTCTCGCCCAACTTCTTGAAAAACAAGAGAAAGCCGCCGCTCAAGGCAAGGAACTCAACGAGGGCGAGCTCGATGAACTCAAGGAACTGCAACGCGTCGATCCCAACGAGACACCCAAGCTCAACATGGATCTCGCCAAGAGCGGCACTATCGACGTGGGAGACTCGATTATTCTCAAGTTTGATGTGCCCATCGCCTCGATCGACCCTGGCGGTGTCCACTTGGAGATGAAGCGTGACACGCTGTGGGTACCCTATTCCGGCACCACACCGCCACTGCGCCTCGTGGATGACTGCAACCCGATGCGTTACTGGCTGCCTGTCACTACCCTCCCCGACTCGACCTACCGCATCACCATCGACAGCGCTGCGGTGGCCTCAGTCTATGGCTTGTGCAACGACAGGTTGTCCAAGGAGCTCAAGGTGAGAGGTCTGGAACAGTATGCCAACGTCTATTTCCACGTCAACGTCAAGGACAGCGCCTTTGTCGAGCTGCTAGCCAGCGGCGAGAAGGTCATACGCACCGTGCCGGTCAAGAACAACGCGTTTGAACTCATCAACGTGACGCCCGGCACCTACTACCTGCGACTGACCATCGACAGCAACGGCAATGGCAAGTGGGACACGGGCAACTATGCAAGCCACCTGCAACCCGAGGAAGTGTACTACTACCCCAAGAAACTGCGCCTGCGTGCCAACTGGGACCTGGACGAGAACTGGAACATCTATGAGACGGCACTCGATCTGCAGAAGCCCGACGACATACGGCACAATAAGCCCGAACAAGCCAAGAACAAGGTGGAGAAAAAACAGGACAAATCCAGCGGTGATGAGGACGAGGAGGAAGACGAATTCGGCACCGGCATCTCCAATGCCTCCTACACCGGCAACAAGTATAACGATGCCAAGAATAACCGGAATAACCGACGCCTCAATCGGTAATTCAGGCACCCCTCATACAAGAAAAATGCGTTTTTTACACATTTTTTTTGCCAAATCGCTTGTATATTAAAAAAAAGTACTACCTTTGCACCGCTAAACGCAAAACGAATTGCGCATGGCCACATGCCCAGGTGGCGGAATTGGTAGACGCGCACGTTTCAGGTGCGTGTGCCGCAAGGTGTGCGGGTTCGAGTCCCGCCCTGGGCACCAACAACGAGATTCCCCGACGATCGTCAAGATTGCCGGGGGATTTTGTTTTTATGGGCAGGATGATAGTTGTTGTTACTTGTTGGGCAGGAGACGGTTCTCGTTCATGCGTGACATGTACTGCTGGATGATAGCCTTCACGAACTGTTCCAAACCTTGCTGCTCGGGCAGACGGTCAACCAGATTTTCCTTTAAGAGGCGATCGCTCTTGAAGCGATAGACGGCAGTGGTCTTCTCGCCGTCGAACTGCAGCATCAGGTCATCCTTGACCAGCTGATAGATGCCTGCGTTGTAGCTGAAGGCCCAAGTCCCAGTAGGATCGGCCGCCAGCACATCATCACCGAAGGCAACATAGGGCTTGCTGTAACCCAGCAGATGCAGCAGCGTCGGAGTAATATCGGTCTGCTGAACGATGAGGTCCTCACGCACGGCGGGCGACAAAGTGCCGTCGGGCGTGTAGAAGATGATGGGGATGCTGTACAGACCCAGGTCGGTCTTATAGACATCGTGGCTGTTCTGGTTGGTATGGTCGGCCACAAGGACAAAGATGGTGTTCCTGTACCACGGTTCACGGCTCGCACGCTCAAAGAAGCGCCGCAAGGCCATGTCGGTGTAGCGCACACACTTGTGAATGGGCTGGCCGCCCTCGTCGCGCAGCGAGTCGCGGTACTGATTGGGGACGTTATAGGGATGGTGGGACGACGCGGTAAACACCGTTGCCAGGAAGGGCTCTTTCATCTCCTTGACGTTATCGAGAGTGAATTGCAGGAACGGCTCATCCCAGATGGCCCACTTGCCGTCAAAGTCGTCCATGCCGCCATACTTGGGCGACTGGCAGAACTCGTCCAGGCCGTAATAACGCTGGTAGCCGATGCTGTGGGCATAGGCGCTGAAGCCCATCGAGATGTTGTGCCCACCGTGGAAGAAGGCGGTGCTGTAGCCTTCGCGGCCCAGTATCGAGGAGATACCGTCCACATCGTTGAGCGAGGCGGGGGTGAGGAAAATCGACTCGACCATCATGGGCAGGCCCGACAAGATTGAGGGCATGGCATCCATGCTGATGCGCCCGTTAGCATAGCTGTACTTGAAGGTGAGCGACCGCGTGATCAGACTGTCGATAAAGGGCATATAACCCTTGTAGTTTCCACCATCCAGGTCATGGTTCAACGACCCGATGTACTCCTTACCCATGCTCTCGACGATAAGGATGACCACGTTCTTACCCGCATGGCTCTTCTCGTCGACAACAGGATGCAGATGAACAGGGCTATAAAGAGCTTCCATCTGCTCGCGAGACATATAGCTTGGCGTGACAAAGGGTCTCTTGCCCAGGCTGCGTATCATCGAGAACGGCGTGTTCAACACGACCGAGGCCTCAACTGGGCGGTTGACAAACTGGTTGGCGTTGCTGATGGTGATGGGACGAGTGCCCGCCGTGACACTGCCGCGGATGCCCACAATGGCCAGCGGTATCATCACCAGCAGGGCTGCCGCCTGAGAGATATAGTAGTGAGAGCCGAAGCGATAGGCCTCAAGCCGCGGTTTGGTATAGCAGCGCCACAGGATGGCAACCAGCGCGACAAAGGCCAGCACCAGGTACCAGTGGCGCAGGAACTCAGTCAAGATGATGGACGTGATGTTGCCCTCGTTGGCAAACTCGGTGAAGACCGTCACCGTCGAGCGCCGACCCGTGTACTGGAAATAGACAGCATCCATCAAGTTCATGGCGATGCCGACGGCATTGGTAACGACAAATAGCCACTTCAGCCCCTTGTGGAAGCCCGCACGCTCCTTGAGGTGCAACGGTAGCAGCATGAGCGCCAGATAGAGGGCGTTGATATAGAGCAATGCCGACGTATCAAACACCAACGCTCCGCGCATCATGCTCCACAACAGTGACCACGACATGTAGGGGGCAAAGGTGGACCAGTTCTCCATGAAGAACGCCACCCGCGAAAGCATCCAAACGAGATAGGCCAGCAGCACATTTAACACTGCAGCCCCGATATTACTATGAATAAATCTCTTCAGCATCACTTAACTTCGAAATCTCGAAACCATCTCAATTAATCAGAGCGAGCATCTGTTCGATGACAGTGCGGTTATTGTTCAAGCGAGGCACCTTGCGTTGACCGCCTAGCTTGCCAGTCGAGGCCAGCCAGCGGTCAAAGAGCCCCTTGGGGGCCACGACAAGCGTGGGCATGGCCAGGAAAATGTCTCCACTGCGCTTGGCGTCATAGTCGCTGTTGACCTCACGCAGGTGCTGGTCGAGCAATTGCATGAACCGCGCCTCATCGTCGGGACGACGGGCAAACTCGACGAGCCACTGATGATGACCGCGCGTGTTATCATGGGCATAGACCGGTGCAGCGGTATAATCAAGCACCTGAGCCCCGGTTTCCTGCGATGCGAGAGTGATGGCATGGTCTGCGTTGTGTACCATCAATTCCTCACCGAAGGCATTGATAAAGCTGCGGGTCCTGCCCGCTATCTTGATTTTCACGGGATTGAGCTGTTCGATGGTCACCGTGTCGCCCAGCCGATAGCGCCACAGGCCGTTGGCCGCGGTGATGATGAGCTCGTAGGTACGGCCCTTCTCGACCTCCCAGATGGGATAGACCTCGGGGGTCTCACTGTCTATGTCCTCTATTGGCAGGAATTCATAGAAAATGCCCACGTCAAGCAGCAGTAGCATGGCCTCAGATGCCCAGTCGCTCTGTACGGCAAAGAAACCCTCACTGGCATTATAGGTGTCCAGGAAATGCATCTTGTCCATGTCACAGATGGCCTCATATTGCCGCCTGTAGGGCTCAAAGGCGATACCTCCATGGAAGAACACCTCCAGGTGTGGCCACACCTCATGTATGCTTGACTTGCCAGTGCGCTTGAGCACCTCATGCAGCACCGTGAGGAACCATGAGGGCACACCGCTCAGGTTGGTCACATCGGCACCCAAGCTGGCCTCAACTAGCCGGGGTAACTTCTCGACCCAGTCCTCCATCAGGGCAACCTGGCGGCTAGGGATGCGGGCAAGGTTAGCCAGCGGATTCATGTTCTCGATGAGGTTGGCACTCAAGTCCCCCACCCTCACTCCACGCGGCAACTGCAAGTTGTTGGCAAAGCTGCCCCCCAGAATAAACGCCTTGCCCGAGAAGATGCGGCTCTCAGGGTTCAGGTTCAAGTAATGGGACACCACATCACTGGCACCCTGGTAATGGTTCCACTGGAATGACTCGCGCGTGATAGGGATATACTTGCTGCGACCGCCACTCGTGCCCGATGACTGGGCAAAATTCACACATCGGCCTGGCCACAACTCGTCCTTGATGCCGTTGACCATGCGCATGATCTGCGGGCGCAAGTCCTCATAGCTGTACAGCGGCAAGGATGTGGCAAACTGCTTATAGGTCCGGATGGACGAGAAGTCATACTTGCGCCCGATGCGAGTGAGGGAGGCTTTCTCAATCAAGCGCACAAGCTCGCCTTGCTGTACGGCATCGGCATGGTCGATGTAACGCACTTGCTGCTGCAAGCGCGACAGGAAATGACCGCGGACAAATGGCGTGAAGTCTATCATGTCTGCAAAAGTACAAATAAACCCCGAAACCACGAGAAACCATCGCCTAAAAATCGGGAAAATCGCCCCCTTCGTCGCTGACTATCACCCGCTCGCCTTCAAGAATGACGATCAGGCAAACTTTAGCGGAATGATGGCACAAAAAATGCAAATCACTGGGTAGTTAGTCGATTATTTATGAATATTTGTCTAAAAAATTTGCAACAAATCTTCTGAGTGGCTAATTTTGGGGCAACAAACATTTAATAACACATTAAAACATACGCACTATGAAACGCTTAATCTTAACAATGGTGGCAGTGCTGACCCTGGGGGCAGCCGCCAACGCGATGAGTTACAAGTCGGCCCGCGATCAGGCGTTCTTCCTGACCGACAAGATGGCCTATGAGCTCGGACTGAGCGATGACCAGTACAATGCCGTGTTTGAAATCAACATCGACTACATCATGTGCATCGATACCTATGATGACCTGTACGGCACTTTCTGGAACCGCCGCAATAACGAGTTAAGGTATGTGCTCAGTGCTGCACAATACCAGTACTACATGCAACTGGAGTACTTCTATCGCCCCATCACGTGGACGAACAAGAAGTTTGTCTTCACCATCTATGACCGCTATCCCAAGGACCGCTTCTATCGCGCAGCTCCTCCCGGATACCAGGTGTACAAGGGCTCCAACCGCTACTTTGACCACAGTGCTTACAACGGGCGCACCTTCGGTGCCCCCACAAGCAAGTCACAGCCTGGCTCCGGCACTGGTACCTACCAGCCCGGAATGGGCGGCAGCAAGAGCCAGCCTGGCACTAGCGGCAGCAAGAGTCAGCCTGGAATGACCAAGAAGCAGGCCGTCAACCAGGGTAAGCAGCAGATGAACAATCCTCCCCGTCGCTGATGGGAAACACCGGATACTGAACAACGAGAGGAAGATCACCACACGATGGGTCTTCCTCTCGTTATCTTGTATCTACAGTTCCTCACTTCTTGAGCTCAAAGCCTACCATCACGTCATCGTAGTGATCGGTGAGGAACGAGAGCGCCTTGATCGTCGAACTGTCGCTGAAGCGGCCCACCAGCCTCAACAAGGACAGCAGTTTGTCCGTGTCAAAGGTGATGTGAAGTTTCCTTTTCCCGTCACGACGCAGCTTGGCGGTCATGGGAATACCATGCCACTTCAAGGTAAGTTGCTCAGTACTGGGGTTGTAATTGTACTGCCCCTTGAGGCTGACGCCCATCATCCTGATGGCACAAGAGCCATCGGGGCTGAACGTGAACTGGGGCCGCGCACGGTCAAGGCCGATGGTCTTGTAGGCCTTCTGCAGTTTCTTCTTGAGCTTACCCTTGGCAATGGGCTTGCCGATGCCGGCCAGCAGGTTCTTGCCACTGACGTCCACACTAGGTCCCTTGTAGGTCCATTCTCCCGAGATGGCCGAGTTGATACGCCATGTCTCGTTGGCAATGTCCTCTTCACTCACCGTGAAGACCTCATCAGGGTGCATGTAGCCTTGGCTGGATTGAGGCGTTTTACAGCTGGTCGCGGATGTTGCCACCAGCACCAGCAATGCGCTAAAAGCTATTACGAATCGTTTCATTTCCAACTATATTTGCCGCAAAATTAACCCTTTTTTTCAAATTTAGAGCATAAAAGCCCTTACTTAATGAAAAAAAGACTATCTTTGCAGGTTGTCACGATAATAGAGTCAAAGACATGACTCAATGTGATATATTAGCCGCAGATTATTAACAACAAGATAAAATACAACTTAAAGCATTATGGTAGTAGGTTACGGTGCCCGCAAAATCATCATGGAGAATAATGATACGTCCTATTATGGCCGCATCCTTATCAAGGCACTGGCATCAAATTATCCAGACAACTATTATATCCTCTATTCGCCTGAAAATGAGCAGAACAAGCGTATCACATCGATGCTCAACGAGGATAGTGTTCGCGTGAAGTTTCCCCGCAACCACATCCACTTGAAGGAGCGCTGGTACACCGGCAACGGCATCGTCCGCTCGGCCAAGGCTCACGGTGTGAACACCTTCCACGGCATTGATGACGGCATCGCATCAGGATTTGACGGCAGCAGCTTCCCCACGGTGTTCACGATGACCGACCCCTTGTACAAGGGCGCTAAAGGCTGGATTGAGCGCATGCTCATGCAGCGACGTGCCCGCAAGGCCTGCAAGATTGCCAAGCGTGTGATCGCCCTGAACGAGGTCGACCGGCAGATTATCATCGACCATTATCACGTCAACCCCGATAACGTCGAGGTCGTTCACCCCTGCTTCTTTGACGGATGTGACGAGTCGGTACCTGAGAATATGTACGATATCCTCAAGGGAAAATATCACTTGCCCGAGAACTTCGTGCTCTATAAGGGACGCTTTAACAGCGAGGACAACCTCAAGGAAGCCATGCAGCTGGTGCACGAGCTGCGCAACCGCAAGATTTCCATCGTCATGCTGGGATACCGCACCGACCACTTTGACCACGTCATCAAGGAGCAAGCCCACGACCTGCACATCTTCCACCGCTTCAAGCAGATTGACAAGGTGCACCATGCCGACCTCACTGCCGTGGCCAAGATGGCTCAAGCGGTCATCATCCCCAACACCGACCGCATGCGCGACATGTACAAACTCATCAATGCCCAGCGTTCGGGTGCTATCGTCATCTGCAAGGACTCACCCAAGGCACGCGAGTTTGGCGGTGAGGGCGCTCTGTATTACACTGACTTTGGGCAAGGGGCTGAACTGCTGAGCGATGTACTGGAGGATGAAAACAAGAAAGCGGCATTGCTGCAAGCTGCCCGTGAGAACACCGAGCGCTTCACAGGCAAAGTGCTGGCCGACCACATGATCCACATCTACCGCTCAATTCTTGTACACCGTCGCTTGTTTCAGTAATCACAGCTATACACTATCAAAAAGACGAGCCCGCACAGGAGACTGCGGGCTCGTCTTTTTATCGTATCATTATCGCTGATCAGTACCCCATAGGAGTTTCTGCCGCAACGTGCTGCCGAAGTTATTATCCATCAGCTGGACGACACGCGCACAGTAGGGAGCGCGCTTGATGGTCAGTGTTGAACCAGTGGGACACAAGGCCA
Source organism: Muribaculaceae bacterium (assembly GCA_017453505.1). Classification (GTDB taxonomy): domain Bacteria; phylum Bacteroidota; class Bacteroidia; order Bacteroidales; family Muribaculaceae; genus Sodaliphilus. The sequence continues at coordinate 19,437 of JAFTEU010000132.1, read as the reverse complement.
CCTCTCCGTCAATACTGACCTCGTAGTGGGTAGCTCGCGTGTGGGTGCGCACGGTGATGACACTGTCATCCCGCACGACCAGCGGACGCATGGTCAGCGAGTGGGGAGAGATGGGTGACAACACCAGACAGGCCGCGGTTGGCTCGACTATGGGTCCGCCGACGCTCATGTTGTAGGCTGTGGAGCCTGTTGGAGTGCTCACGATAAGGCCGTCACCACGATAGGTCGTCAGCGAGTGGCTGCGCAACCTTGTCTCCATATCTAGCATCGATGACGTGTCGTGACGCAGGATGGCGATCTCGTTGAGCGCCCACGGATGAGCGATCTCGACCGCATCACTGTCAACCTGCAGCATCGTGCGCTCCTCAATGCGGTAATTACCCTTCAGGACGGCATCTATCACCTCGCTGTCGGCATCAAGCCGACCAGCGGTCAGGTATCCCAAGTGGCCCACATTAATGCCCAGAATGGGCATTCCCTGGCGCGAGACCCACATCGCTGTCGTCAAGAACGTGCCGTCACCTCCCAGCGACAGCGCCAAGTCGGCTTCTGGCACCTGTTCAGTACCAAACGAGGGCAGATCCACCACCCTACCCTGCCGGCTCAGGTAGTGCAGATAGTCACTCTCGACGGCAACGTGGAGTTGCTGCTGCCGCAGGTGTTCCAGCAAGGCGCAGACACGGTCGATGTCTCCCTGCTGATAGGCATTGCCAAAGATTAACACTCGTTTCATGTGTGCAAAGGTAAGTGATTTTTTGGTTTTTACGCCTTTTTTGAGCCACAAGATGGGTTAATGCTTGGTTCTCATGAGACCCATGATTGATTTTTCGAGAGGGAAGGTCGCCATGGACAGGAGGGTTGAAAGCAGGATGGCTGCAATGGTGTCACAGGCAAGCCAAACATGTGAATCAGGAATCTTTCCGTAGGTGTGCAAGCGGAGGATCACCACGGCTACAAACACCGCGCTCTGGTACAAGTAAATGGTGTAGCCACGCTCACTCCACAGCCGCAGAAAACGGTTGCTGGGAATCGTCACATGGCGCAATACCAGCGATACAAGGCATAGTGCGAACACGCAATAGGACAAGAAGACCCAGTCCGGCGGAAACTTGTGGCTCTGCAGGGGGCAGAAGTCACCTCCCATCATCAGGGTATAGACCAGAAGAACGGCAGCTGCAGCCATGCACACCGCAACGATAGTCAAGACCTTGCAACGCTTGTAATAGAGGTAACCAGCCACCATAAACACGTTATAGCACAGCACCTCGCACAACAATTCATTGCTTGTGACCGCCTGAACCAGCAAGAAAAGCGCAACACATGCCGCCATATACAAGTGACGGTTCGGACAACGATCAATGAGCCATTGCTGCAGCGGGAAAGTGCAGCTCAGTATCAGATATGGTACAATAAACCATAAGTGCGTATTATTGGGCACCTGCGGCACATCACGGCACAAGACGACAGACAGCACATCTTCCCAACGATAGTTTCCCAGATGCAACGGGTCAAAACCGAAACGGGAAGTGTCACCCAGCATCACAGTCAATAGCGCGAATAGGGCGATGACCACGCAGGCATAGATATAAAACGGGATGACCACGCGGCGCAAGCGCCCCACAACGGTTAACCACAAGCTGCGTCTGGACCTACTCATCGCCTGGGACGCGCCTGAGACAAAAAAGACCGTTGCCATCTCAAAGAGCGCGAGCGACATGTACGGTTCCTCCCAGTCCCATAGCCAGTAGAGCACATGAATGAACAGGACATGCATGATCATGAGCGCCCTGTAGTTGTCTAGCTGTACATCCCTCTGTCCCATCACGATCAATAGCTAAGATTTCATTTCACTATCATCGGTCTTTTCGACCTCTTGAACACCAGTGCCCGTCGCAGCGCCAAGCACGGCACGCAGCGAGGCAGCACGGGACGGGCCGATCACTGCCGCCAAGTCTTCCCCGCTGGACTCACGGATGCGCTTGAGCGACTTGAAGTGCTTGAGCAGCAAGGTGCGGGTCTTCGGGCCGATGCCGGGAACTTCATCGAGGGCACTATGAACCTGGCTCTTGCTGCGTTGCTTGCGATGAAAGGTGATGGCAAAGCGGTGAGACTCATCGCGCAGGCGCTGTATCACATGCAGCGTCTCGCTGTTCTTATCGATGTAGAGGGGCACACTATCGCCAGGGAAATAGACCTCGTTGAGACGCTTGGCGATACCGACAACGGTAATCTGGCCATGGAGCCCTATCTGGTCAAGCGCCTCGATGGCAGCATTGACCTGCCCCTTGCCTCCATCCACGATGAGCAGTTGTGGCAATTCCTGGCCTTCCTGCACCAGCCGGCTGTAGCGGCGGGTGACGACCTCACGCATCGATGCGAAGTCGTCGGCTCCTTCTACGGTCTTGATATTAAAGTGGCGGTATTCCTTCTTGGAGGGCTTAGCGTTGCGGAAGACCACACACGACGCCACTGGATTGGAACCGCTGATGTTGCTGTTGTCAAAGCACTCGACATGACGCGGCAAGACGGACATGCGCAGGTCGCGCTGCATGGTGGTCAGCGTGCGGGTGGTGCGTTGCTCTGGATTGAGCTTTTCCATCATGCGCAGGCGATCGGTACGGCGCTGGGTCGCGTTCTTGACGGCAATGTCAAGCAGGTGCTTTTTATCACCACGCTGGGGTATGACGAAGGTAAGTCCCGCAAATTCGACATCGGGCTCTACATTGACCATCACCTCGGTGACTCGGTCACGGCGATAGGTGTCGGCAAAGCGCTGATGAACCTCGGATATGGCCATCGACATGATCTCAGCATCGGTCTCATCGTGCGTCGAGAGACGGTATTCCAGCGTGAGCGACTGCACCACTGCCCCACCCCGCATGTGCATGAAGTTAACCCATGCCGCATCATCATCCCGCAGCAGGCCGAAGATGTCAATGTTATGGATGCTGGGGCTGACGATGACCGAGCGGCGGCGCACGTGCTCCAGCATCTTGTAGCGACGCTTGATCACCTCGGCCTCCTCAAAGCGCAATTCTCCCGCCAGCTGCTGCATCTGGTCCATGAGCACATCCATGAGCACATGGGTGTCTCCATTGAGGATCTGCCTGATCTCGCTGATGTATTCCCCATAACGCTCAGGTGTCACCAAGCCTTTACAACACCCCTCGCAGCGATGGATGTGGTATTGCAGGCACAGGCGATGCTTGCCCTCGTCGATTGTTTCACGTGAAACATTCAAGCGGCAAGTGCGCAACGGGTAAATCTGGCGAATAGTGTCGATCAGGACCTTGGCGACCTCTGTCTTGGGATATGGGCCATAGAAGCGGTCACCCTTGGCCCGAGCATCACGGGTGATGTAAACCCTGGGATACAGGTCACCCGAGATGCAGATCCATGGGTAGCTCTTGTCGTCCTTGAGCAGGACATTGTAGCGCGGCTGATACTCCTTGATGAGTGCGTTCTCGAGGTCGAGGGCCTCTTCCTCGGTATTGACGACGGTATATTCCAGGTCGGCAATATTTCGCACAAGCATCGTGGTGCGCACCGACACATGCTCACGGTTAAAGTAGGAATTGACCCTCCGCTTGAGGTTCTTGGCCTTACCCACATAGATGATGGTGCCCTCCCGATTGCGGTAGCGGTAAACGCCAGGATCATCGGGGAGCAACGACAGCTTGAGTTTCAGTTCGTCGGTCATCAGTGGAAAGGCCTTTTCTTACTGATGTCCCTAAAACGTGAAGAGAGATGTGATTTCCACATCAGCAGGGAACACCTCACGACCATGCAGGACTTCCAGGTCACAGATGAAGTTGATGTAAATCTTCTTGGGATTCATCGACTTCACCAGCTCATAGGCTGCCAGCATCGTGCCGCCGGTGGCAAGCAGGTCATCATGGATGACGACAACGTCATCGGGGGTGATGGCATCCTTGTGGATCTCAATCGTGTCGGTGCCATATTCCTTGGTATAAGATTTCTGGACAACCTCTGCGGGCAGCTTACCGGGCTTGCGCAGGGGCACAAAGCCGGCATTCAGCTGGGTGGCCAGGATTGCGCCGCCGATAAAGCCGCGCGCTTCGATTCCGACGACCTTGGTGATGCCTGCATCGCGATACAGGTCAACCATGGCACGCGTCATGATCTGGAGTGCCTCGGGGTCCTTGAAGGCGGTGGTCAAGTCCTTGAACTGAATTCCGGGAACAGGGAAATCAGGAATGTTGCGCACCACACTCTTTACTCTTTCTAATTCTTGCTTATTCATTGTTAATCAATATGTTATAATAATTTTGTTTCACGTGGAACAATTATCTGCCCAACAGAACGAGCAGAATGTTTATATCACTTGGCGACACACCTGGAATGCGGGAGGCTTGGCCCACCGTCTCGGGGTCAATGGCCTGCAGCTTCTGACGAGCTTCAGTAGAAATCTGATGAATCTGGGAATAGTCAAACTTCCCCTTGAGCGCCACATTCTCAAGCCGCGACACCCTGTCGGCAATGAGCGTCTCGCGCTCAATATAGCCTCGATACTTGATGGCAATCTCGGCCGCCTCGACAATTTCATCACGTCGGGCTGATTCAAGGGCATCAATCCGCTCTTGCAGCTCGGGCAGCGCCCGTGACAGTAATGCCACGTTGAGCTGAGGCCTGAGCAACAGGTCATGCAGGCGCTGACCCTGCGCCAACGGATTCATACCAAGTTCCGACAGCAACGGGTTAACGACAACAGACTTCACCGTGAACTCGCGGCAGAAGGCCACAAAGCCTTCAATCTGCTCACGCTTGGAGCACATCAACTCATAACGCTCACGGGTGGCAAGGCCCAGATGATACCCTTTCTCGGTCAAACGCATGTCCGCGTCGTCCTGACGCAAAAGAATGCGATGCTCGGCACGAGAAGTGAACATGCGGTAAGGCTCATCCACACCACAGGTCACCAGGTCATCAATCAGCACACCGATGTAGGCCTCGTTGCGGGCCAGGGTGAACGGTTCGCCGCCTGCGACATTCTGGTGGGCATTAATACCTGCGATGAGCCCCTGCCCTGCCGCTTCCTCATAGCCTGTTGTGCCGTTAACTTGGCCTGCCAGGAACAGGTTTTTCACCAGTTTGGACTCCAGTGTGTGCTTGAGCTGTGTCGGGTCGAAGAAATCATACTCGATGGCATATCCTGGACGGAAAGCATGCACTTCCCTGAGAGCGGGAATCTGGCGCAGGGCCTCGATCTGCACACCCCAGGGCAAGGATGACGAGAAGCCATTGAGGTACATCTCATGGGTCGTTGCGCCCTCGGGCTCGATAAATAATTGGTGTGAAGTTTTATCGGCAAAGGTCACTATCTTGGTCTCGATGCTGGGACAATAACGAGGGCCGACACTCTTGATCTGGCCATTATAGAGCGGCGACTGCGGCAGACCCTTGCGCAGCACGTCATGGACTTGCTCATTGGTATGCACAATCCAGCAAGGTCGCTGAGGAAGCTGGGACTTGACGCCAGGAAGATAAGAGAAATGGTGGAAATCCTGCTCACCCTCCTGCGTGATGCACTGCGAAAAATCAATAGTCCTTTCATCCAAGCGTGGCGGTGTACCCGTTTTCATCCGTCCGACAGTGAAGCCAAGCGACATTAATTGCTCGGTGATGCCCCTTGCAGGAGGCTCAGAAACCCGACCACCAGGTGTCTGGACAGGGCCCACATGCATCAATCCATTGAGGAACGTGCCGGCAGTCAAGACCACAGCACTAACGGTAAAAGTCATGCCCAGCTCGGTTTTCACGCCCTTCACTACCCCACCCTCGATGACGAATTCAACGACACTATCCTGCCACAAGTAAAGGTTGGGGGTGTTTTCAATCACCTGTCGCCACTCGAGGATAAACCGCTGTCTGTCGCACTGGGAACGAGGGCTCCACATGGCCGGTCCCTTGCTGCGGTTGAGCATGCGGAACTGGATACTGCTGCGGTCGGTGACAACCCCCATCTGACCACCCAGGGCATCAATCTCACGGACAATCTGGCCCTTGGCAATACCTCCCACGGCGGGATTACAGCTCATCTGGGCAATCTTGTTCATGTCGATGGTAATAAGCAACGTGCGCGAACCCAGCCGTGCGGCAGCACAAGCAGCCTCACATCCGGCATGACCGGCACCCACCACTATGACATCATAGTCGTTTCTCATCTCGGGAGAATAAATCAATCGTTCAGGAAAATGTTGCTGGGTAACACAGCAAGAGCATCATTCTCGTGTTGCTCCATGATCTCACGCTCGCCAGGTCCCTTATCGTTGATGCCGCACAGGTGGAGCACGCCATGAATGATGACACGCATGAGTTCGGTACGGTAATCGGTTCCCAGCATCTCTGCATTGCTGCGCACTGTATCCAGCGAAATGACCATATCGCCGGCAATGTGACGGGAATTGGTATAATCAAATGTGATGATATCGGTATAGTAATCATGGCCGAGAAACTCACGGTTAGTCGACAGGATATACTCATCGTCACAGAAGACATAGGTCAAGCAGCCCACTCGCTGGCCATGCCTGCTGGCAACCTCAACAATCCAGTCTCGGACTGCTGTTTCATCCAGCTTGGGCATCTCAACATTGCCATGCGTCATATAAACAATCTCGGTCATAACAGTACATTTAAGGTATGCCTTGAAAAACGGGAGACAAAGATAACACATTATTTTGATAAACAAAAATAAATGGCAGGTTTTGCCACCCGTTTCAACAATAAAAACACGCAGGCAGGGCTATAGCCACAAAAAAGCCAACGACTCTCCCCACTCGATTTTTCTGAGTCAATTGCCCAAAACCCGAAATCTATTGAAAAACAGGCATTAGAGTCATTTTAACCGCTTGAGAATTCAAAATTTTGGCGGCCATCGGTAGTCATTGGGGAATTTTGGCCGATTTTTGGCATAAAATTTGCAGAATTAGATGTAAAATGAGTACCTTTGAGATGTCAAAGTAATCAGTGCCTCAACCCAGCACGACATAGTAGAAGACAATATCACATTCAATAAAAATAAAACGATACGATTATGGTCGAGTATTTCACATCTAATCTTTGGCTTGTATGGATCATCGTTTCCATCATCTGCTTGATCCTGGAATTATCATCCGGTGATTTCTTCATTTTGTGCTTTGCCATCGGCGCAGCCGTTGCAGCGATCGTTGCTGGATGCGGTGCCACGCTGACCTGGCAAATCCTTGTGTTTGCCGTCGTGTCTGCACTCAGCCTGCTGCTGGTAAGGCCCAAATTAGTTAAGAAGCTACACAAACCCAACCGTGAACGCCTGAGCAACGCCGAAGCCATGATCGGCCAGGAAGGCCGCGTGAGCGAGACCATCGAGGCTGGTGGCTATGGCCGTGTTGCAATCGATGGCGACGACTGGAAGGCACTGAGTGTTGACGGTAGCGCTATCAAGAAGGGCACACGCGTGCGTGTCGTCAAGATGGACAGCATTATCGCCACCGTCGAGACTGTCTAGACATGTTAAGAACCCGATTTTGTAACCAACTAAAACTTAAACAATATGTCACCATTATCCATTTTTCTCATCGTCATCATCCTTCTTGCACTGCTTTTAGTCAAGAACAGCCTCGTGATTATCCCACAGAGCGAGACCAAGATCATCGAGCGTCTGGGCAAATACTACGCCACACTCAAGCCTGGCATCAACGTGATTATCCCCTTTATCGACCGCGCCAAGAGCATTGTCGCCTATGAGCACGGACGCTATCGCACGACCAATGTCATCGACCTGCGTGAACAAGTGTATGACTTCGACAAGCAGAACGTGATCACCAAGGACAATGTCATGACCCAGATCAACGCATTGCTCTATTTCCAGATCATGGACCCCTTTAAGGCGGTATATGAAATCAACAACTTGCCCAACGCTATCGAGAAGCTGACACAGACCACACTGCGCAACATCATCGGTGAGCTGGAGCTCGACCAGACGCTCACCTCGCGCGATACCATCAACAGCAAACTGCGCGCCGTCCTCGACGACGCCACCAACAAGTGGGGCATCAAGGTCAACCGCGTTGAGCTACAGGACATCCAGCCGCCGCAAACGGTGCTCCAGGCCATGGAGAAGCAGATGCAGGCCGAGCGCAACAAGCGCGCAACCATCCTCACCAGCGAGGGACAGAAACAGGCCGCCATCCTGCAATCCGAGGGTCAGAAGACCGCACGCATCAACCAGGCCGAAGCCGACAAGCAGACCGAGATCCTGCGTGCCGAGGGTGAAGCTCAAGCCCGCATACGCCGTGCCGAGGCCGAGGCTATCGCCATCGACAAGATCACCCAGGCCGTGGGGCAGAGCACTAATCCTGCCAACTACCTGCTGGCTCAGAAGTATATCCAGATGCTCGACACCGTTGCCAGTGGCGACAAGACCAAGACCGTCTATCTGCCCTATGAGGCCACCAACCTGCTGGGTTCCATCGGTGGTATCAAGGAATTATTCCAGAATAACGGTGAAAAAGAGTAAAGTAGAGTAGGGGAGAACCATTCCCACAATTCAACAAAAATTGCGGCGCGAATCGATCTATCAGATGCGGTTCGCGCCATTCTTTTCGAGTACAACGGCACGTCAATCCAGATGTTGTTTACGCCACTGGCCAGGAGTCATGCCCTCGTGGGTCTTGAAGGTGCTCATGAAGTGGGACTTTGTCGCGAAGCCCACAGCAGTGGCGATTTTCTCTATCGAGAGGGTGGGGGAGTGCTGTAACAGGCGCTTGGCTTCACCTATCCGCAAGCCTGTCAACCATGTATTGAAACTGCAATTATAACGGCTGTTGATATATTGCGAGAGGTAGGTTCGGTTCGTAGAGAGCTCTTCGGCCACAAGAATCATCGTCACACCTGGCCTACAGTAATCCCGACGCTCTATCCACTGATCAACCTTATGGGTCAATTCAGGATGGAAAATCATCATCTCGCTGGAATCGGCATCTTTCACGAGACGTATATCCATCTTTACCAGCGGGTTATAGTCTATAATCAGGTTCACTATTGAGACAAATAAGTAGGCCCACACCACCAGCATCGCAAAGTTGTGCAGCGCTTTGAATCTCGTTGAAAGCAGCACCATGAAAAGATACAAAACAGCAAAAAATGACAGCAAGATAATGCTCCTCACAATGATGTTAAGGCAATGGTACCTGGCCTCATCATCACTGCCTGGTTCATGATGCTGTTCACGCAGGAGCTTGTAGTTAACAAAGAATACAATCATGATCCGCACAGTCTCGACCAGGTAGATGGCCATCGAGACAATGACAGCCATCTGTGAGAGATAGCCGTCAAGCAGGACACCTGCCCACACAAGGACAAGACAGGAAGAAAAAGCCAATGTTGTGATTATCAACCTATTGCGTGTAATATGATTAGCTGTCGCTAACGGCAGGAAAGCGATAGTCAAGAGGTAGGTCACAATATAGAGGAGCGTACTGTTCAGCGCCAAGTCCATCATCGGATTGGTCACACTCATGCCGGTGGTCCATTGCACAGCAGTGAATAGGCCCACAAGGAACAACACAAAGGCCAAAATCCGCTTGACACCCTGTAGCCAAAGGGCCGACCGCACCTTCTCATTACCTATAAGCGCCAGCGAGAGGCTGAAGCACAGCGTCTCGACGATACAGCCTAGCTGCGAGTATTCATATAGTGTAGATGATAACATAACTGCAATGAGACTTAACACACAATGCCGCCGCAGCCGTTTACCGGAAACAGCAGCAAAGAAGTGACAAAAATATATAAAATCTGATGAACAATGGTTTTTTTTCATCTAATCTTGCCCTTTTCCTATCTTAATGTCCGATTTTTTGTAATTTTGCGGTAATCAGTTAGTCAACATGGACATCCAAACTATCGAATATAACTTAGTGCTGATCGGTTGGGTCGTTGCCATCATGCTTGGCACATTCCTGCTGCTCATCAAGACTCCCAACGAGAACGCGCACATGTCCTATCGCAGAGGCAAAAACACCTGTGCAGCAGCGATTCTGCTCTTCGGTCTTGAACTCTTGTTCCAGTGGCTCATCCGTTTTTACTTTGAGCTGCATGATCCGGTGCTTTCGGTTTCGGCCTACTTGTTCACCTTCTGTGTCGCTTCATTATTATTCTCGGTGGGATTCTGCAACATGCTGGCTCCCATATTGATGACCAAGCGGCAACATGTGATCAGCACCTCAATTATTGGTGGGTACCTTGCCTTCTTGATAATCAATTATTTCATGGTGCCTGCACGGTACCAGGTTACAGGCATTATCATCGCGTGTCTATTGCTGTTTTTCATCACGTGCATTTCCATCTACAAGTGCATCGTCATCTACCGCAAGGCTATCAGCGACTTGAGAAAATACTACTCGGATGTCGTCGAGAACATGATGCGCTGGATGCCCGGGGTAGGGGTAGGCATCATGCTGTTTCTCATCACCGCCCCGTTCACATGCCTCAGCCCCCGGTGGGTGGGCATCAACCAGATGGCGCTGGGCATCATCATGTTCATCTATACGTTCATCTGCACGATCAATTTCTCATTCAGCTACAATAAGGTTGCTGATGCGATTATCCCTCAAGACGACACACAACATGTCGGCAAGGACACTGACCCGACCTCGGCTGATGGCAATGCGAATCATGCCGCCAACCTGAGTAACTCGCTGCGCGAAGTCCTGCAAGAGAAGGAACAACGCTGGCGGGAGCATGGCGGTTACCGCCAGCCTGGCATCACGATCGACTGCGTGGCACGTGACATGGGTACCAACCGCAGCTACCTGTCGGCCTATCTCAACGATGTCAAGCAGATGACTTTCTATGAGTGGGTGGCAGGGATGCGCATCGACGAAGCGAAGGCCCTAATGCTTGCCGACCGCAACATGACCATCGAACAAGTAGCCAACCACGTGGGCTTCTCATCACCATCGACATTCTCCAGCACGTTTAAGAGGATTGAGGGCATCAGCCCCAACAAGTGGCGCAATGTCCAATAAGATTTGCGCCCTTTCTTGATTTTATTTCAATGGATTTATTCTGTTCAAGAAATGACGATTTCATCGGCATTTTCTGGGTTTCTATGGTGCGGAATCGTAAAAAAATTTGGTACGCAACAATTAAAAACGATAGCATGTTCAAGGCCTGTGCAACCGACGCAATATTTTACTACTTTTGCCACGTGAATCAAGCGCTATAACTGTGATTGAAGCACAGAACAGGCTTTAAGTTTTATGGATAATATAAAAGAACATGTTGAGAAGTGCATTGAGTAAACTGGAAGAGTAGAAACATCATAGTAATTTACAGAATAAGCAAGTGTGGGCAATTAACCTGAGAAGGCGGATTGCCTTTTTTTGTATTAATCATCAGCCAAGTATTGCACAGGTGCGTTTTTTTCACTATCTTCGTGCCGTCGCTGGCTTTAACCCCCAGCGCCATGCAATAATACCATAACCGGATGATTAATGTTTTTCATATTGTATCCAATAAGCACTGGACTGGTGCCGAGCAGTACACCTATGACCTGGTGGACCGCTTGCGCAACGACCCAGACTTCTATGTTGAGGTTGTTTGCCGCAAGCATCCCAATGTGCTCAAGCAATACCGCCGCTTGGAGATTCCCATTTCCATCCTGCCGCTCAAGGGCGTGACCGACATCGACTCTCCCGTGCGTTTTGCCCGCTTGTTGCGCAAGGGGCAGAACATCATCCATGTGCACAGCTTCAAGGACGCCTTTATGGCAGTGATGGCTCGGCGCATCAGCGAGAATCGCGACACGCGAGTGGTGGTCAGCGTGCATGGCGTATATAAGCCCAAGAAGAACTACATGTACACCAAGCTATACAAGTCGATTGATTGCTTTATTTTCTCGTCCGAGATGGCTCGTGAGGCGTTCTTGGGCAAGGCCAAGAAGCAGTATGCCGACCGCACTGTGGTGCTGCGTGACAGCGTGTGTGACAGTATGATTGGCACTACCGTACCCGACCTGCGCCGCGAGTTAGGCATCGACAGCCACCAGGCCCTGATCATGTACCATGGCAAATTAGCCCCCGAGAAGGGCATAGATGCCCTCCTGGGCGCATTAACCCATGTGGACAAGAGCAAGTATCACCTGGTCATTATCGGTGAAGGACAAGCCAAATATAAGGCTAAAATCAAGGGGTTCATCGTCGCTGCCGGAATTGTAAATAATGTGTCGCTGCTTGGCTTCAGGGACAATATATTAGAATACCTGCGGCAGGCCGACTTCGGCGTGCTGCCGTCTATCCAGCCCGAGGCGTTGGGTATCAGCAACTTGGAGTATATGATGGCAGGAAAGGCGCATATCGCCAGCAACAATGGTGCACAGCCTGAATATGTCAACGATGGGGTGAACGGCTTGCTGGTTCCTCCTGGAGATGAGCAAGCATTGACAAATGCCATCAACCATCTCATTAAGGATACTGCCAGTCGTTCGCGCATGGGCACCCAGGCTCAGAAGGATTTCCAGAATAACTTGGATTATCCCACCTTCTATAAGAAGATGACCGATCAATACCGCCGCCTGCTCGACACAGCCCCCGTCGTGGACATCGGGGACGGGCTGGACTAACAGGACTGACTGGACGTGAGATTGCGGGTGACCCATTATCAACAGAACAACGACCGCCAAGGCCATCACAGCCCTGGCGGTCGTTGTTAATCAATAGGGTAGGGGATTACTCCTGGTCGCTGTCCCACCATACGGGGATGGTCCAAACCTCGTCATCCTCGTTCCAGCGATTCTCCTTGCCGTCCTTGGTCATCACGGCGCCAGGAACCTGGGCACCGATGGCCTGCAGGTTGGCAGCGTTGTAGTTGTACTCATGTGAGCACTGACGCCAGCGGCGATACTGCTTGCCCTCGGGGATACCCTTGGTTGCAGCGGCTACAAATGCGTGATAAGCGGGGATGTGCCAGCCGAAGAACAGGTTGGAATCGAAGTCATAACGGCGCATGTCGTTCCAGATCTCAACCGAGAAGTTGAGGGCGATGCGCTTCTGGGTCAGGATGTGACCCAGGGTGATGTTACCAGCATTACCGATACCATTGTTCAAGAAGTTGTCGATATCCTCTTGCTTGATCGGGGTGAACGAGGGGCAGTCGGCGAGGCTGGGATCCTCGGCAACCCATACTTTCAGCTTGTCGTTCATCTGCTCAATGCTGGCCTGGATACCCTTCTTGTAGGCCTCAAATGCGGCAGCCTTCTGTCCCTGGTTGTAGAGAACCTCGGCACGGATCAGGCAGCACTCGGCATAGGTGCCTACATAGGTGGGCGAGCTCACGCGGGTGTAGAACGTACCCGACTCCTTGGAACCCTCAACATCGACGCCACCGCGGCGATAAAGCAGGTCCTTCTTGCCGGCATAGCCCTTAGACTCGCTGGTGCACTCCACATAGATGGTGTCACCCCAGCGGTCGGGGTTATTGTCGTTGATGTACCAGTGCTGGAAGGTCTTCTTGTTGCCCTCGGGGCCTTTCTCGACAGATGAGGTGGTGTAAGCGGCACGCAGGGGGCCACCAGCCTGGTTGATACCCGAAGCCATGTCAACACCCATCGAACGACGCCAGTTGCCAATCCACTTGATCTCGGCAGGCGTGTTCTCGCCCTTCTCGCTGTAAGCCCAGGGAATGATGTGGTCGGCACGGGGGTCCTCAACACCATAGCCACCGAAGTTGGTCAGGTTGTCATAGAGCATCTTGGTCACCATGTAACCAGCATTCATACCGCAAACCGAGTACAGGGGTGAGTAGTCAACAGGCTCGTCCCAACCCAGCACGTCGTGGGTAGCGCCATTGTCATCGGTGTGGTTGATAATGGTGTTGTCGGCATTGCTCTGCATGGCCTTGTCGAGGCAAGCGAGAATCTCGTTGGCGTCATACTTGCCATCCTTGTAGCTGCCAGCACCCTTCTTGGTGAGCTTGAGCAACCAGCGGGCTTTCAGGAAGTAGGCCAGCTTGATCCACTTGTCCACATTGCCCTGGTTCCAGAAGTCAACAGCGGCCAGGTCGGCATACTCGTTGCCCGTCTGGGTCTTGCCCTCTTCAAGCAGCGTGATAGCTTCCTCAATGTCATTGATACAGCCCATAAAGATGGTGCGGCCTGTGTCATAGTGAGGAAGTGCCTCGATGCCACCAGCCTCGGTATAAGGCATCTCACCGTGCAAGTCGGTCATGAGCATGAAGCCATAGGCCTTCATCACGCGTGCGATACCGGCAAACTTCTTGTCATTAGCAGCCATAGCCTTGTTGTACATGTCAACAATATTGGCATAGGCTCCAACAAAGAACCACTGGTAGGAAGTGGTCACAGCACCAACCTGGGGATTCCAGTAGGACATGTGCCAGTAGGTACCGCCGTTGTAGTAGCGGGTCCAGTCACCAGTGATGAAGTTGGTGCGCCAGTCAGCAAACTGGTGGGCACTATTGGAATAGAACTCAAGGTGGGCCAGACGCTGCTCGTAGCTTACGATCTGGTCTGAGGGGTTATCGGGATCGGTGTTCACATCCAGCCAGTCGTTGCACGAGGTCAACGTCAAGGCAGTGAGTCCCAAACCGCACAGTATAATTTTATTGAATAATTTCATATTTTCTATCTTTTTTAGTTGTAAGTTCTAAGTTGTAAGTTTTAAGTACAGATTGTATCGCCTGCAATTGAATTGTCGGTAATATTACTCAAAACCAAAAACTCAAAACCAAAAACTTAGTTACTCTTACTTCACGATGATCTCACAGATGGAAACACGGTTCCAGCTCAATTCGTCAAACATGTTGCTGATACCCTGGCCAGCGGCATTGATACGGCTAGCAGCGATACCATACTTGTTAACGAGCATATCCTTCACGCTGGCGGCACGGCCGTTAGCGAGCTTGATGTTGTTGTCCTTGTTGCCCTCGGGCGAAGCATAACCCTTGATCTCGCAGGTAGCCTCGGGATGGCTCTTGAGGTAAGCAGCCACGCGCTCAACGTTGGCACGCTGATCGGCGGTGATACCGGTCTTGGCTACGGGGAAGTGAACCAGGACGTTCATGTACTTAGCGCTGTTGTCGATCACCTTGGGAGCGACATTCTTGGCAGCGTTCAGGTCATTCTTGCAGTTAGCCAGGGCACGGTTGGCAGCAGCGAGGTCGTTCTCGAGCTGAGCAATGCGGGCGTTGCTGGCGTTCTGAGCGTTAGCCAACTGGCTGCGCAGGTCGTTGATCTGACCATTGAGGTTATCGAGCTCAACGTTGTTGACGCGAGCGGGAGCGTCATAGTCGCCACCGAAGGTCAGGTTAACACCGATGGCATACTGACGGGTCGAGGGAACACCGCAGTAGTCAAAGCCAACCGATGAAGAACCACCACGGCCAGCACCAGCGGCAGCCACCTCGGGATCACCATCATAGTTGGTGAACAGCAACAGGTTGGTAGCGCTAGCGGTAATGATGGCGCGGTCGAGAACCCTGGTCTTGGCGAGCAGGGACTTGGGCAGGCTGTAGCTCAGCGAGATGGTGCGCAGGCGCAGGCTGTTCACCTTGGTGATCCAGTTAGCGGTCTCGTAGCCATAGGCACCAGTGTAGTAGCCAGTGATCACGTTGGTCGAGCTCATCTGCTTGTCATTGTAGGTGCAGGTCTCACCGGGTTTCCAGGTGTTGGTCACGTCGGTATAGACAGTTGCGCTGATGTCATTGCCATTGGCATCCTTGTCGACAACCTCGGTGTGGCCAACAACACCGCTGATGGTCAGAGGCTCGTTGCGGATGTCGCCCGAGAACTTGCTCACACCGCTCTGGGTCATGGCATACTTGGTACCGTTGAATACGTCGCCACCAACGCGGAATTCCCACAGCATGTTGAACGAAACGTTTCTCCAGGTGAAGGTGTTGTTCCAACCACCGGTGAACTTGGGCTCACGGTTACCTACCTCGTAGATCTTGCCAGACTCGGCAACCTGGGGCATACCGTTCTTGTCAAGAATCAGCTGACCGATCTTGTCGGGGTTATACTTGCGGTTCTCCTCGGTGTCTGCCACGCGGGCCCACTTGGTACCAGCGATAGCCATGAAGTCACCACCCGAGAAGGTAGCAGCCTTGGCGCTGCCATACTGTACGTCGGTCAGGTACATGATGTCCATACCAGCGGGCAGGCCATCCATAGTACCACGGTTACCGGCAGCATTGATACCGGTCTCCCAAGTGAAGTTGCGGGTCTGGATGGGAGTGCCGCTCAAGCTGAGCTCAAGACCCTTGTTGTAAACGGTACCGGCGTTGATCGAGCAGAAGATGTAGGCGGTGGACTGAGGACCACGCGGCGACAGAATCTGGTTAACCGATTTGTTCTTGTACCAGGTAGCGTCAAATTTCAAGCGGTTCTGGATGAAGCGCAGCTCGATACCAAACTCGAGGGCGTTACCCATCTCGGGCTTGATGTAGGGGTTACCACGCTCCCAGCTGTTACCCAGACCGATAGCACCGTTCAGGTATTCACCCACGGGCCACAGCGTCGTGGCGGTCTCATAGGGGTTGGTGTCCTTACCGACCTTGGCCCATGAACCACGAATCTTACCATAGCTGAACCAGTCGGGCAGGCTCTCACGGAAGAGCTCGGTGAAGGCGATAGCGCCGCTCACGCTGGGATAGAAGTAGCTGCGGTTCTCGATGGGCAGGGTAGAGGTCCAGTCGTTACGGCCGGTGACGGTCAGGAAGATGGCGTTGCGCCAGTCCATGCGGAACTCACCGAAGGCCGATACCATGCGCTTGCGCGAGCTGGCATGAGAGAACTTCTTGTTGGAATCGGGAACGTTGTTGTAGCTATAGAAACCAGCAATCTGGAAGTCCCAACCCTTCTGATAATCGCGGCGGGTCTTGGTATAGTCGGTAGAACCACCCAGCATCAGGTTGAAGTTGAAGTCGCCAAACTGCTTGTTGAAGTTGGTCATCAAGTTGTTGCTCAGATAGCGGAAGCGCAGCGTGTTATCGCTCATGAAACCGTTGAGCCACTCGTTCTTGAAGACACCGCCATTAGCGATGCGCATCGAGTTGTCGGTCGTGTAGCTGTCCACACCCATGCGGTAGCTGATCCACCACCAGTCGGTGATGTCGGCCTTCACGCTGAAGTTGCCGGTGAAGCGCTCGGTGTTATCCTTCATGGGGTTCTTGTTGATGATCCAGTAGGGGTTATCCATCTCGCTCCAGGGCTCGATCTCGTCGCCGAACATGCGATAACGTGAACCATCTTCGTTGAGATAATGCTTCATGTACTCGCTGGTGGGCCAGTTGTACACTGCATAGAGCGCACCAGTACCGCTTGAACCATAGAGGGCAGCACCCGTCAGGGTCTTGGACGTGCGGGCATCACTGTAGGCTGCATTGGCGCCCACGGTGAAGATGCTCCAGCGCTGCTCGCCGTTGAAGCGGAAGGTTGCCTTCTTGTAACCGGTCTCGGGAACAATACCCGTCTGGTCATAGAAAGAACCGCTGAAGTAGAAGTTGCCGTTCTTGTTACCACCGCTGATGCTCAGGTTGGTGTCCCAAATGCCACCATTCTGGAAGAAGTCACCGATGTTGTCATACCACTGCAGGCCAGAGTCCTTGAGGGGAGCGCCCCAGCTGCTATAGGAATGGGTATCGCCATAGCGG
Organism: Muribaculaceae bacterium; assembly: GCA_017453505.1. Taxonomy (GTDB): domain Bacteria; phylum Bacteroidota; class Bacteroidia; order Bacteroidales; family Muribaculaceae; genus Sodaliphilus. The sequence continues at coordinate 1,770 of JAFTEU010000132.1, read as the reverse complement.
GCACCCTGGTAGCTACCGTCCTCGGAATAGTAATCCTGGAGATAACCACGGCCAAACTGCTTCTGCGCCTTGGGCAGGTTGCTCACCTGGGAGAGGATATACTTGGCACTCAAGTTAACCTCAACGCGGCCTTCCTTACCTTTCTTAGTGGTAATGAGCACAACACCGTTGGCAGCACGGCTACCATAAAGTGCCGATGCGGCCGGACCCTTCAGGACACTGATGTTGTCAATATCCTCGGGGTTGATATCCATCACACGGTTGGAAGTGGTGGTTGCACTGTTCATGATACCGTCAAATGCGGAGTTACCAACTACTGCCGACGAGTTGTCGTAGATGACACCATCCACAACAAACAGCGGCTGGTTGTCGCGGCTCTCGGCACCAGACGTACCACCACGCAGGATGATCTGGGCGCCAGAACCGGCGGCACCCGACGACTGGGTGATGTTCACACCCGCAATCTTACCAGAGAGCGAGTTGATAGCGTTAGCGCTCTTGTTGCGCATCAGCTCCTCGGCCTTCAAGTCATCGACTGCATAACCCAGCGATTTCTTGTCCTTGCGGATACCGAGTGCGGTTACAACTACCTCGTCGAGGACCTGGTCATTGTCCTGCATGGCAATGTCCATCGTGCTGCTGCCGACGGTTACCTCCATGGGCTTGCTGCCCACGTAGGAAACGACGAGCACGTCACCTCGATTGGCGTTGATTGAATACTTGCCGTCGACATCGGTAGCGGTACCGCGGTTGGTACCCTTGACCTTGACGGTCGCACCGATGAGGGGCTCACCTTGGGCGTCACGTATGACGCCTGAGACTTTGTTGGTCTGGGCAACAGCGGTAAAACCCGTCGTGGTCTGACTCGACGTCATTCCCACGGGCACGCCACCTGCAATTGCCAGTGCGGCCAACAGTGCTAATTGTTTTTTCATACGCACTTAATTTAAATTTTACAAAAATTTGAAATATACTGACTATATATTTTTTCAAAACAACATGTTACATGGATATTAGTTTCACCTATTGAGGTGACGGGTAACCAAATCACCCCAATTAGGAAAGGCAAATTTGCAAATAAAAATTTACATGACCAAAAGTCTGCAACAAAAAATGATTTGAAATAACCAAAATCAATAAAATATTAACAAAAAATTATGATTTAACTACGTTTTTTTATGGTTTTTAACTTTTACAGTAACAAAAATTCACTGATTATTTGGCTATTTCAAAAAAAATATAGAAATTTGCATCTTGTTAAAAAAATATAACTAAAATCCAAAAATGAACCGCATGTGAAATGCGGATGTGTGGCAACAATACAATTCACTTTAAATAACAATATTAACTAATTAAAACGTGCTTATGAAAAGACATTTAGCTCTTTTGGGCGCATTGATGATGTTGTGCGGTACTGGTTACCAAGCACAAGCAACACCTGCGCCCCAGGTGACGGCAAGCTCCGCCACCAGCATTGTGACAGGCCGTGTCGTTGATGAACAGGGAGAACCCGTCATCGGCGCCAGCATTGTCGAGGTTGGAACGACCCGTGGCACATCGACCGATGTGGACGGTAACTTCTCGTTGAAAGCTGGCTCTAACGCCAAGCTTCAAGTTTCGTTTATCGGCTACCTTAAATCCGCAAGAGAATTAGTTTGGCGGTAATTTCGTGTTGATTATCATTTTCATAGCTTGAAAGTGCGGTTTCTGTGCTCCTTGGGTTCAATTTTCATCCCAGGGATGCATACCACCCCCTTTCCCCCTGCATTT
>JAFTEU010000131.1 GCA_017453505.1 Muribaculaceae bacterium | reverse complement strand
ATGTGTTTGTAAAAAATAATACTAATTTTGAGCGACTTTAAAAGTTACAGGTAACCAAGAACAAACCAACTTTTTTTTTTAACATAATAAACAATTTTGCAAAAATCATGAAGAAATTAAAGTTAATTTTATCAATGATGATTGCGCTCGTTGGCCTCAATGCCAATGCGGCAATTTACATCGTGGGTGACGGTCCCCTTGGCGGCTGGGCTTGCGACGGCGGCAATGAGATGACCGCTAATGGCGATGGTACCTACACCTACAAAATCGCCATTGCAGAGGATGCAGCAAGTACCTCTGTCTATTTTGTCTTTGCCGACAATCGTGCAGCATCAGGAGATTGGGCCACCTTTAACGGCCAATACCGTATTGGCCCGACCGATGGCAACGTCGAAGTTCCTATTGAGGTAACCGCCACCTCGTGGATGCCCACCCAGAAGGCTGGAGGCGACAATGGCGCGTACTACTTCACCGGCACCAAAGGCCAGACCTACACGGTGACCTATGACGAGATCAACAGCCAGTTCAAGGTGGAAGGCTATGTAGCACCCATCACCGAGTTCACTTACACCGTAGCAGGCAGCAGCACCGAACTCTTCGGTACCGCCTGGAGCGCCACCAACACCGACAACGACATGACGCTCGTTAACGGATTGTACACCTGGAGCATTGACCGCGCCGAGTTGACCACTGCAGGTTTCAGCTTCAAGGTGGTTCGCAATCATGACTGGGGTACTGCATATCCCAGCAGCAACTATGTTCAGACCATCGGCAAGCATGGTTACTACAAAGTTGTAATCACGTTCAACGAGGAGACTAAGGAGATCACCTGCACGCCGACCCTGCTCGAGGAGATCATCGATGAGGTAGATCCCATCTACACCGTTGCCGGTGCTCCTGCAGCCCTGTTTGGCACCGAGTGGACTCCCGCTCTCGTTGAGAACGAGATGACCAAGGGTAACGACGGCATCTACACCTGGACTAAGAACAACGTAGCCCTTACTGCTGGCAATGTTGAGTTCAAGGTTGTTCTGGGCCACGACTGGGGTGTTGAGTATCCCAGCAGCAACTATGTTGCCACTATCAATGCCAATGGTAACTACAACGTGACCATCACCTTCAATCCCGAGAATCAGGAAATCACCTTCAACGCCGCTGTTGTTGAGGAGACCGAGGACTTCTACACCGTTGCTGGTGCTCCCGAGGCTATCTTCGGTGCAGAGTGGAATCCCGCTTATGCTGCCAATAACATGACTCTGGTTGATGGTCTGTACATCTGGATCAAGGAGGATGTTGAGTTAGCCGCTGGCACGTTCATCGAGTTCAAGGTTGTGAAGAACGCCAACTGGTCAACCTGCTGGCCCGCCGACAACTATGAGTACACTGTAGAAGAGGCTGGCACCTACGACCTTACCATCACCTTCAACCCCGAGACCAACGAGGTTACCTTTACCCCCAACAAGCAGGGTGAAGAGCCCGTTGTGCTGCGTGGCGACGTTGACCAGAGTGGCCATGTGAGCATCGATGACGTTACCGCCCTTATCGACTATCTGCTGAGTGGTGCTGAGGCTCCCGCTAGCGCCGACTGTGACCTCAGTGGCAATGTTAGCATTGACGACGTAACTGCTCTGATCGACTACCTGCTGAGCGGCCACTGGCCCGCTGTTGAGATGGTTTACACCGTTGTAGGTTCCGCCAATGTATTTGGTAGCGAATGGAACCCCGCCGACGAGGCCAACAACATGGTTAAGGGTGCTAACGGTGTTTACACCTGGAGCAAGACGGGCGTTACCCTGTATGGCAACTTTGAGTTCAAGGTTGTGGGCAACCACGACTGGAGCATCTATGAGTGGCCCATCGGCATGTACAACTGGATTGCTAACGTAGCCGAGGAAGGTGTCTATGACATCCTCATCACCTTCGATCCCGAGGCTGCCGATGCTGACCGCATCACCTGCACGCTGACCAAGACCGGTGACGTTGCTCCCGTTGAGCACACCTACACCGTTGCAGGTACCGACAATTTGTTTGACAGCAGCTGGAATCAAACCGACACGGCCAACGACATGGTCAAGGGTGAGGATGGTATCTACACCTGGGCCAAGGATGGTTGTTACCTCGAACAAACTGAGGTGATTGAGTTTAAGGTTGTTCAAGACCATGCATGGGACTATGCATGGCCCTCAAGCAACTACTACTATGAGGTTGCTGAGACTGGCACCTACAGCATTGTGATCAAGTTCGATCCCAATACCCAAGAGGTATCCTTCTACGCCAACAAACTTTTCTAGTATTCTTTTCAAGTCATTTCATCTGACCTAAAAAAGACGGGATCCCGTGATATCGGGACTCCGTTTTTTTTGATTGCAGGGGTTTTAGCCCTTGATGGACTGCGGCAACACTAGCAGTTATAGTCCACACAGGCGCGCTGCTGTTTCACGTCCTTGATGATGGCGGCAGCGGCCACATGGGCAGGATGCTGGGCATAGGTGGCGACATCGGCCATACTCGGCACGATAGCGGTGAGAACGATATCCCAGTCCTCAGAGGGGTTCTCGTTGAGAGCAACTTCAATGCTCTGCAGCACGTCGATCTGGGCAGGCAGCGCGTCGAGTGCGGCCTTAAAGCGCAGTGCAGTCTCACGACGAACCTCGTCACTGCCCTGAAGTTTGAACATTACAATATGCTTGACCATACTAGTTATGAGTTGTTAAGGGTCCTAGGGGCCTAGGGGCCTTTAAGGTCTTTAAGGGCCTTAGGGGCCTTAAGGTCTAGGTCCTTGGCGTTTTTTTAAAAAAGTCACCGACCTTGTGGAGCAGGGCCGGTGACTTCATCGTTATCATGTTGTTTTATTATTCTGCAGCGGGAGCTTCCTCGGCAGGAGCCTCACCCTCGGCGGGAGCCTCGGCATCCTCAGCACCTTCCTCAGCGGCCTTAGCGGCAGCGAGAGCGGCCTGATGAGCAGCCTCCTCGGCCTTGCGAGCGGCGCGCTCGGCAGCGAGTTCCTCAGCGTTCTCGGCGATCACCTCAAAGGGGATCTCGACAGCAACTTCCTTGTGCAGGCGAACGATACCGGTGTACTTGCCCGGGGTCTTGATGGTCTCGTGAACGCTGACGATCTTGCGGTCAACATTGTGACCAGCAGCGAGCAGAGCCTCGTGAACCTGAGCGGCGCCAACCGAACCGTAGATGGTGCCCGTGGGGCTCACCTTAACGGGGATGGTCAATGATACACCCTCAAATGCCTTAGCAGCCTCCTCGGCATCGGCTTTCACCTTAGCCAGCTTGTGGGCCTGCTGACGCAGATTCTCGGCATGGATCTTGAGAGCACTGGGGGTAGCCAGGACAGCCTTGCCGGTGGGGATGAGATAGTTGCGGCCATAGCCGTTCTTCACTTCCACAACGTCGTTCTTGAAACCAAGATTGACGATATCTTCTTTCAATATAATCTTCATAATGTATTCCTCCTTTGTGTAATCGTGTTGTTTATTTCATCAAGTCGGTCACATAGGGCAGCAATGCCAGATGACGGGCACGCTTAACGGCCTTAGCCACGCGGCGCTGGAACTTCAGCGAAGTACCGGTGATGCGGCGGGGCAGGATTTTGCCTTGCTCGTTGAGGAACTTCTTCAAGAATTCAGGATCCTTGTAGTCGATGTACTTGATACCACTGCGCTTGAAGCGGCAGTATTTCTTCTTGCGGTTGTCAACCGACAGCGGAGTCAGATAACGGATTTCGCCCTGATTGTTGGGCCTTTGGTTTTCTTGTGCCATTGTTTTTTACTTCCTTAATTAAGTTTTACTCATTTGGTTTTTCTCATGCCTCGGCAGCGGGTGCCTCTTCGGCCTTGGGAGCCTCCTCAACTGCGGGAGCAGCCTCGGCAGCAGCTTCTTGAGCGGCGCGCTCTTCCTGCTTGGCCTTGCGCACTGCACGACGCTTAACAGCGTACTCAGCAGCGTACTTGTCCAAACGGAAGGTGAGGAAACGGATGACCTTCTCATCGCGGCGGAAAGCGGTTTCCAGCTTAGCAACGATGGTGGGCTCGCCCTCAAACTCAATCAGGGTGTAAAAACCAGTGTTCTTGTTCTCGATGGGATATGCGAGCTTGCGCAGTCCCCAATTCTCTTCGTTCTCGATGTTGCCACCATTGTCGGTGAGCACCTTCTTGAACTTTTCTACCGTTTCCTTCATCTGATCATCAGACAAAACGGGAGTCAAAATGAAAACGGTTTCGTACTTGTTCATAAATCGCTAAAAATAAATTAATTAATAAAAGTTTCGCTAAAAAGCGGGGCAAAGTTACAACATTTTTCCCAATTGGCAATGCTCTTTGCCATTTTTTTTTGCTTTACACATTCTGTGGAAGTGCCGCTAGTGGCCAATCATCTGGTTGATGATGCGGGTGTACTCCTGCTCGGGCTTGTAGCCGATGACAGCCTGGGGGTTGCCCTCCAAAGGACACATGAGCACATAGGGAATCGAGCGTATCCCAAACGAGCTGACAATGTCAGGGTTCTGATCGACATCAATGCGGTAAAAGTCCACCTCGCCACGATAATACTGTGCCAAATCGCTCAGGATTGGCTCCAACAACCGGCAAGGCCTGCACCACTTGGCACAGAAATCGACCACCACAGGGCGCTCGTTGCGCGGTGTCCAATTCTCAAGGTCCCCATTACCGACGATTTGCCAGAACTGGCGCTGGTCAATGGGATGGACTGTATAGACGGTGTCCACGGCATCCTCGACATCGAGCACCTGAGCCCTCGCACCCACTGTCATCAAGGCCAGTACCCAAAGAAACAATAATCTTCTCATCATATCCTGCGACACACAACTTACTGATGCGCCTTGCGCAAGAGGTCGTTAACCGTCTTAACCGGGTTAAACGTATCGATGGGCACCTCGACAAAGATGGTGTTCCAGTTACTCATCGAGCCATTCCACAGGCCCGGCAATTCCAGCGCCTTGATGTCCACGCCATCCTTGCTCTTGATGCTGATGAATCCCGTCTCGGGATCGACAAACTTGCGCAAGTCGAACTTGATGCCCTTGTAGTCCTTGATATAGCAAACCAGATCAACGGGGTTGAAGTGAGTACCGCTCTTCATCATCTCGACTGCGGCAGCATCATCGGGGTTGATCTGCGCCGACTCGAGGATTTGGGGTGAGGCCGAGCCGTCGGCATTATAGGCCAGATAGGGGCCTCCACCGGGTTCACCCTCGTTGGGTACCACGCCGCAGACGCGGATGGGCCTGTTGAACTTGTCATGCAGCCATGCGGCCAGGGCGGCATCATCCATGCTGTCGGTAGCTTTGTCGACGATGCACAGGGTATGCCGTGCATAACGCAACATCGCCTTGAGGTCAGCGCTCTTGACATTGCCCTTATCCAGCATATTGAGGTATTTCTTGAGCTGTCGCTGCACCTGAATGAGGTAGCCGCCAATCATCTTCTTATAGCGGGTGCTGACGCTGCGCAGGCGCAGGGGTACCACGTTGTCCACGTTCTTGATGAACACGACATCGGCATCGCGCTCATTGAGGTTCTCGAGCAGAGCGCCGTGCCCAGCTGGACGGAACAGCAGGCTGCCTGCCGCATCACGATAGGGCATGTTGTCCATGTTGACAGCGATGGTATCGGTCGAAGCCTTCTGCTCGCTCAGCGTAATCTCATACTTCACGCCCCACACCTTTTCCATCAGGGGGACCTTGGCCTTAATCAATTTCTCAAAGCCCAGGCGATGTTCGGGCGAAACGGTGAAGTGGATGCGCACGCGGCGACCGCTGTCGGCGGCATACTGCGCTCCCTCCTCCAGGTGCTCCTCAAGCGGTGTGTGGACAGTGCCGGCGGCGGCGCGGTGAAACTTGAGCAGGGCCTTGGGCAGCGAGCCGTAGTTCATGCCCTCGGGCAAGAGCAATGCCTTGAGCACGTCGGCATAGCGTCCCGCAGCAGTGAGCTCGGCCACGTTGTTCTTATACAGGTTCACACAGGTCTTATTCAACTGCGGATAAAAAGCGAACTGGGTTATGCCCTCAAAGAATTGACGCTCGAAGTCGGTCTCGGGAGCCGCCTTGCCCTCGTTGATAAAGGCGAACAGGTTCTTGAACATGCGGCTGGCTGCGCCCGATGCGGGCTGGAACTTCTCTATCGCCGCCCCACCCGACTGAAACTCGCGCCACAGCTTGATGCATTGTGACTGCTGCTTGGCATCCAATCGTGTGATGCCGTTACCCACCGTGGCAGCGGCCTCCAGCTTGAGCCAGGGGAAGCCGGTCTCGAAACGCTTGAGCTGAGCTTCGATGACAGGCTCGGTGATGCCCTTGGCGGCCATCAATTGTTGATCTTTCTCGTTAAGCATATCGGTAAAGTTTAAAATTTGCCCAAAATTACATTTTTGCCCACGTTTATGCAAGCAAATTGCCACAAAAAGCCTAAATTTGCCTAAAAAATAACCGACACATAGCAATGGACATCACACAGGAATACTTCACCGCCGAGGAGCGGCCTCAACTGCTGCAGCTTGTCAAGGACATCAACGACAGGCTGGGCAGCCAGTTAACGAGCCGCGACATCAACACATTGCATGACCTCATCAAGCGCGGCATCGTTGAAGCGGGCATCTTTCGCCGTGACCAGTACGGACTGAACCCTGTGCTGCGACACCTGCGGACAGCCCTCACCCTGTGTGACACCATCGCCCCCGACCGGGCGATGGTCATCGCCACGATGATCTACAACCTGTGCCGTGGCGATTACCTGGACGTGAAGCGCATCCAGACCCTCTACGGCGACGATGTCGCCCATGTGGTACACGGCCTGCTGCACGTGGCACCGCTCTACAAGAAGCAGGCAGCCGTCGCGAACGAGAACTTCCACAAGCTGCTGCTCACCTTTGCCGAGGATGTCCGCGTCATCCTCATCATGACCGTGGACCGCCTGGCGCTCATGCGAGCCATCAACCATCACCCCAACGAGAAATTTGTCCATGAGATTGCCAGTGAATCGCGCTACCTGTATGCACCGCTGGCCCACAAGTTGGGTTTGTACGCCATCAAGACCGAGCTAGAAGACACCTCGCTCAAGTACCTGGACCGCAGGATTTTCACGCAGATCGCCAACCGCTTGAACGAGACCAAGGAAGCGCGGGACCGATACGTTCAGGAATTCATCAAGCCGATTGATGAACGGCTGCGGCAGGAAGGGCTCAAGTTTGAGCTCAAGGGCCGCACCAAGTCGATCAACAGCATCTGGCAGAAGATGCAGAAGCAAGGTGTGGACCTGAACGGCATCTATGACCTGTTTGCCATCCGCATCATCCTGGAAACCGACCCCAAGGACGAGAAGCGTGCATGCTGGCTCGCCTACTCGATCGTCACCGACATTTACAAGGCCAACACGTCCCGCTTCAAGGACTGGATCACGATACCCAAGAGCAACGGCTACGAGTCGCTGCACATCACCGTGTATGGGCCTGGCGACAAGTGGGTGGAGGTACAGATACGCACACGGCGCATGGACGAGACCGCCGAGCGCGGCGTGGCCGCCCACTGGCGCTACAAGGGCATCAAGAGCGACGGTGACGCGGACAAGTGGATGAACGAGGTGCGCGAGATGCTCGAGGCCAGTGGCCAGGAGGGCCAGATGAGCCTGATGCGCAACATGGACACCAACCTGTATAACAACGAGGTGTTTGTGTTCACGCCCAAGGGAGACCTCTTCCGCCTGCCGCAAGGTGCCACCCTGCTCGACTTCGCCTTCCACATCCATTCCCGTGTGGGCAGCACCTGCATGGGCGGCAAGGTGGACGGGAAAAACCAGAAGATCAATTACCGGCTCAAGAGCGGCGACACCGTCGAGATCATCACCTCGTCAACCCAGAGCCCGCGCCTGGACTGGCTCAACATCGCCGTCACCAGCCGTGCACGCAACAAGATCAAGAACGCCATCAACGAGCGGCGAGCCCGCCAGGCCCAGCTGGCCCGAGAAACGCTGCAACGCCGCTTCAAGAACCGCAAGATAGAGCCCGACGACGCCACACTGTCCCGCGTCATCAAGAAGATGGGCTACAAGACCACGCTCGACTTCTATGCCGCCATCCAGGAGAGCATTCTCGACGTGAACGATGTCGTCGAGCAGTATGAGGCCATAGCCGACAAGCAGAACGAAACCGTCAGCCGCGGGTCGGCCGATGAGTTCGTCCTGCAACAGCCCGAAGCCAGAGAAGAGCACTTCAACGACGACATCCTCACCATCGGTGACGATGTCAAGGGCGTGAATTACAAGCTGGCCAAGTGCTGCAACCCCATCTTCGGCGACCGCATCGAGGGCTTTATCGCCAGTGACGGTGCCATCAAGATCCACCGCAGCGACTGCAAGAACCTGAGGCATCTCAAGGGCCGCTACCCCTACCGCATCATCCGCACCCGCTGGACGGGCAAGACCGGTAGCCAATTCGTGGCGACACTCAGGGTGCTGGGACGCGACGACATTGGCATCGTGTCGTCGATCACATCGGTCATCAACAAGACCGACAACTGCCTGCTGCGCAGTATCTCGGTTCAGGCCGAGGGGGGACTGTTTGAGGGCATGATCACTGTCAACGTCACCAACATCGCCCTGCTAGACGACCTGACGAGAAAAATCCTCAACGTCAAGGGTGTGAAACAAGTGGAGAGAGTTTAGTGGGGAGTGGGGAGTGAGGAGTGAGGAGTGAGGAGTGGGGAGTTGATCTCTACAAAGTTGACTAAAAAAGGTGGTGCTGCTATTGCAGCTGTCGGTGAAAAGCAGTACCTTTGCACCCATCATGCACGTCGTATCCATTGACAAACAGACCGTGAACCAGATGCCCCTTGTCACCTTCCCTGGGCGCATCCATGTCATTAACGCCATCTCTCAGGTCAAGAGCGCAGTCGCCGCACTGAGCACTGCGCCCATCGTGGGTTTTGACACCGAGACAAGGCCCTGCTTTCGCCGTGGTGAGCGGCACAACGTCGCCCTGCTGCAATTATCCACCGAGGATGACGCATTCCTCTTCCGCCTCAACAAGACCGGCTTGCCTGCTCCACTCATGCGCTTCCTTGAGGACAAGGAGCACGTCAAGGTGGGCCTCTCCACCAGCGACGACTTCCACCAGCTTGCCCGCGTGAGCGATATCCACCCCGGCAGCTTTGTCGAGCTGCAGGAGTTTGTCAAGCGGTACGGTATCACCGACATGGGATTGCAGAAGATCTATGCCATCCTTTTCCAGCAGAAGATCAGCAAGGGCCAACAGCTCACCAACTGGGAGGCGCCACAACTCACCGAGGCGCAGCAACGCTATGCCGCCATCGACGCGTGGGCCTGCCTGCGCATCTACAAGCACCTCAATGCCGGCCTGTTCACTCCAGAGTCATCGCCCTACTACCACGAGCTCGTGCTTGAAGAGCACCTGTAACCTGAGGGCAAGGATCCCTACTGGCCGCACAATTCGTCTTTTATCTTCTTGACATAGTTGAGCTTGTCGCCTTTCTTCAAGGGATTGGCGCTGAAGAAGTTGATGCCGTCGGCACCTGCCTCGATCGACATCCGCGCGATATTGTAGATCTCATCCCCGTCGATGTTGTGGATGAAGATGCCAGCGACATACTTGTTGCGGTGATGGGTCTCCTGCAAACCGCTCTCTACACTGAAGCGATGCCACTGGGGCTTCTCAAGATAGACCGTGTGATAATTCATGGCACACACCGCATCGACATCCCATGCGGGCCAGTTCTGCAGCACCATCATGCGCGCACGCTCGGGGAACGGGAACACGGCGGCCGACACCTTCTTGCCACGGGCATGGGTCTCACGCGTGATTTCATTGACAAGGCTCGTCACCTCGTCCATGCGGAACTGGTTCCACTCAGGGCTCATCCATGGCGCGGAAAGGTCTAACGGTGAGTAGCCGAACTTGGCCTTGAAAGCGGCGATAGCCTTGGGATGATAGCCAAAGTCGTACTTGGCTTCATAGGTCGTCTGGTCGATATGGAAAACCTTCTGCTGCGACCAGCGGCCCAGGAACAGGTCATTGAAGCGGATAAAGTCGAGATGCACCGATTCAAGCCCATCGATGGCCGCATAGCGGGCAGCCTTGTCCTTGACCCACTGGCGGGCCTCGGGGACCGCGGGACTGAGCCATTTATAAATCTTGACGTAGGGCGGGTTGTCAAGGCTGTTCTGCCCTATCCTATTGACCTCGAACCATTCTCTGTGGGCCAACGCGTCAGGGTCGCTGCAAGCGTTCAAGGCAAAAATCCAGGCATGAATCTTCATCCCGTCAAAAGACCTGGAGGCTTCGACAAAACGACGAATCATCTCGGGGCTGGAACAGATGTAGAAATTGGTGATGCCAGCCTTATAGAAGGGCTTGAGCCAATCCTTGATTTTCGCCACGGTGTACATGTGGTCGGTCAAGTCCTGCCACACACCCAGTTCGACAGGGCCTGTGCGCTCCCGTTGGGATCCAATACCCGGCAGTGAGTCAACACTGGCTACTGCCGCATCGGCCACCTTCCCGGTGCCCGTATCACAACCAACGAGCAATGCGAGCATCAGCAACAGGCAAACGACCCTGCTGAAACAACGGCCAATCATTATCGCCATCCTTGTCAACGCAGATAGAAGTCAAAGTTCTTGTCGTTGCGGCCATTCCTGTAGCGATGGAATGTACCGGAGTAAACACCCGACTCCAGGTAGCCGATAAAGTCGCCCGAGTGCTCACCATACTCATTGGTCTCGGCGAGCACGAGACGGTTGCCTTCAAGCGTTCCATACAAGTCAATGTCCACTTGAGAGATGCCGACATAGATGTAACTGCCATAGGCCTCGGTGCCATCGATGCGGATGCTCATCCTGATGGTGCGGTTGGCCAATTCACCTTCCAGCGTATAATATCCGTCCGTTGAGTATTCCTCAGGCGCCTCCTCGGCAGGTGCCTCGGTTGCCTGCGTGCTCGCGATAGACGGAGTCTCGGTCGATGGAGGGCTGTAAGTGGGCTGCTCGACAATGGGCTGTTCAGGGATTTCACTGGATGACTTGTTGTTGAAAAGCAGGAAGCCACAGATGATCAGCAACGCAGCAACCACACCCGCCAGCACATAGAGGAGCATGTTGTTCTTGGAGTCGGGACGGTTGACATACACAATCTGAGGCTCGGCTTGAGGTTGCGGCTGCGGTGCGGGAGCCGGTTGCGGCTGCGGTGCGGGCTCTGGCTGGGGCACAGCAGGGGCAAGCGCAGGAGCGGCCACGCTTTCTTTCCCTGCGGCAGGCTGGGCCGGGGCTGGTGCATTGAGGGTGAAACGGGAGCCGCAGCGCGGGCAGACGCAATTGACAGGCGCTCCATCCTCACTGGGGGCGGCCTCAAACTTATAACGGCAATTGGGACATTTTACTTCCATATACTTCTATCTGTTGATGCAATTAATAATCAGATGCGATGCTCCGGCTGGAGGCAGTGCTCTACTCTACCGATTCATGCCCTGTCAGGAATTCGGGACGGAATTCAAAGTGCATGGTGTCGTAGTGGTACCAACGCCCTCCCCAGATGAAGCCGTGGCGCTCAAAAATCTCGACGAGCTTGCGCGGCATGCGGTTGGCATAGGTGATCTTGTCGGTCTCCTTCTTGCCAGGGTTCTTCCAGAGCCAGTAGTCGCTGTACTTCACGCCGATGTCGATGGTCATGCCATAGGAGTGGGCACTCTGGCGGTTGGCACCGCGCACCTTGCGCCAATAGAAGGTTCCCGACGAGCGCAGATAGCGCTTCAGGTCAGGATAGTTGGCGAGTTCGGCCGCGACAGCCTTCAAGCTGTCGGCGGCATGGTTCACCCGCGTGAACTTGACTTGCTGGCCAAACCAGGAGACCGTGACCAGGTTCTTGCGGACCTGGGCCTCACTGGCCCCATACATCTTCTTGAAAAATGCCTCACAGCGGCTACGGCCCGCGTCCTGCATGTGACCAGGCACCCATGACGAGCGGTCATAGGTAAAGGCGAACATATCCTCCAGGTCGGCATCATCGAGCTTCTGCAAGAACGACTTCTCGCGCTTGTCGTCATAGGTCATCGTTGTACCGTCGCTCATCAGGATTTTGCCGTCTTGATAGCCCTTGACAAAGTCAGGATAGACCTCCATCAAGATGCGGGCACCAGCTGGGACCTCGTCGGCTGTAGCCGGGGCAGTCGCAGGCGCGACAGGCGCTGTATCAGCGACGACGCTTGCAACGGTAACCGCGGTATCGACGGCTGTCCGTGGAGCACAAGCCTGCACGGGACCTAAAGACAATAGCGAGAGAGCTGAGACGAGAACCCCCGCTCCTCCGATGGTCAGAAGCACTCTGGCCAGCGTCTTTTTACTCATGCTTCTTCAAGAACTGTATGTTGGCCTTCTCATACTTGTTGAGCTCGCTCTGGGGCACTTCCTTGCGATAAGGGTTGTACCAGCTCTGGGTGTAGAAATACTCACTGAGGCGGGCATCCTTGAAATAGCGGCCATGGCGGGCATAGATGGAATTGCGTAGCACCCTGATCTGACCACTGTCATAACGGCGGATGTCGTCGAGCGTGATGTAGCGCATGCTGAGCCAGTCATACTGGGTTCCCCACACGGTTCTGTCACTCTTGCTCGACTTGGTGGAGCGTTGCGGCACAGAGGGCACCTGCGCGCTCAACTCGACTGCTGCCGATAATGAGAAGATCATGAGCAGCGCTGCAATGATAAAATTTCTTTTTCTTGTTTTCATTACCATTTCTATATCAAAATCAGTTAATATCCTTTCAATTTCAAAAAGTTAACGCTCGACCAGATAGGTGTGCTTCTTGGAAATGTAGCACCTGATTCCCATGTAGCTGACGTAATAGAAGTCGCCGTGTTCGCCCAGGTACTCGAGCTCATCGCCCTTGTCGGGGTGCAGGTTCTTGCCGTAGCCATCCTTGATGATGTTGCTGTTAGAGATCTTGGGCGAGGTGCGCAGTCTCACGTCCACGCCATTGACATGCACCAGGGTCGTTGTGTAGTCAGAATCAGGTTCAAGATCTGCGGGAGCCTGCGAGACCTCCTTGAGACACTGCCTGAGCTGCTTTTTCTCGTAGTAGCCGTCGTGGACGATCTCATCGACACGCCACTTGCCACCCTCCTTGACAAGGAGTAACTTGGTTGTGGCGGTGCTATTATCTAGGTACTTGATGCGAACATAGGCTGTGGCACTTGAACTGGTGATGTCGGTCACCTGGTCGACCTCATGTTCCCGGACTGCCTCCTGGGAGCGTGTCCACAGGTCATAGTCAATGCAGTAGATGTCGCCGGTGCGCGCACACAACGCCTCGTCTTGCCTGATCAACTGCCTGAATTCACTGGACAGCGCCTCGTTGCTGCCCCACATGCTCTCAATCTCATTCTTGATGATCTGTTCGGCATCATCGCCAGCGGGAGGGGTTTCGGAGCCTTCGGGGCGGGGGTCAACTATAGTGGTATCTTGGGGTTGCGACAGCATCTTGGGCAAGAAGATGATGCCAGCCACAGCGATTGCAGCGGCAACCACGCCCAGGGCAATCCACAACGGCAGGCGGCTGGATTTCTTCTCGGGCTCGTCATAGACATAGCGATAGCCATCGGCCCCCATTTCACCAATTGGAGCGGACTGTTGCGGCGCTTGGGCCGGAGCAGGCTGCTCGACAGGCGGTGCAGCAGGTGCCTCAGGAGCCTTCACTGGCTCGGGCCCGGCGGGCTGCTCGGGCTCGGGTTTGGGGAACTCATGGGTGAATTTGTTGCCACAACGATGACAAATGCACTCGACCGATCCGCCCTCGGCAGGAGGAGTGATGTCAAGTTTCAGGTGGCATTTGGGACACTTGATGTTCATTGTGATTATCGTTTAATGGTTTGTGTTAACTGCTGGTTGTATCTATGCGTCAGTAATTAGACGGGATTGACGGCACATCGTCATCGTAGTCGTTATAGCTGTCGACCGATGGTTCGGAATCGTAGGTGTTGTCATCGTAGTCGCTGCTGGAGCTCTCGTAGCTGGATGAACTGCTGCCATAGTCATCACTGGAACTCTCGTAGCTCGACGAACTGCTCGAGCTGCTGGAGCTGCTATAGTCGCTGGTCGATGGCGAGGAATAGCTAGGACTCTCGGTCTGATAGTCACTGCTGTAGCTAGACGAACTGCTGCGGCTTGATCCTCCAGCCAGGACGGCAATGAGCACAATCAGGAGTATCACACCGAGGACCGCAAGAACGATGACACCGGTATTGGAACCAGATTTCGCGGGGGCTTCCTCGATGATTACCGACGGTTGCGGCTGAGGCTGAGGCGCGTAAGCAGGAGCGGGTTGCTGTACAGGCTGTGCGGGCTGCGGTGCAACCGGCTGAACGGGCTGCGCCGTGGCGGGAGCCGCAGCAGGGATTACGGGAGCCGCAGGAGCAGGAGCCGCAGGTTGAGGGACTTCAACGGTGATTTGATTTCCGCAACGAGGGCACACACACTTCAAGGTCGAGTCCTCGGCGAGGGCTTCGTCCACTTCAAACTTGTATCTACATTTACTACACTTGACGTTCATGATATATAATGATGTTTTGTTTATCGGTAAGTATAAACCAGACCATGTCTGGGCTTTATTTGGGACACATCGCGTTCAGATAGCAAATAAGATAACGATAAGGAACACGATAGTAACAAGTATTAAAAACCAAATAATACATCCATCAAATTGTTTTTCAGTTTTTTCTTCCTCCAATTTGCGTTGTTTCTTGATTCGCTCTGCCTCGACACGCTCTGCCTCGATTCGTTGTGCCTCGGCAAGGTCCTCTTTCAAGCTCAAGTACATGGGATCATTGGGACTGACCTCCAGCAGGCTATTGACATGACGTTCAGCTTTATCCAGTTCCCCGGATTTGAGGTACTTGGTCGCAAGGAGATAAGACTGCTTGACGCTATCCAGTTGCCGCTTGATGTCCAGATACATCTGCTCATCAGGCTTCAATGCCAGGAGTTTCCTCAAATATATGCCAGCCTCATCATGCTGCCCCGACTTCATGCGCTTCATCAATGCATAGTACAAGTCAGCCTCATCTTCCTGAGGAGGCAATGATGGTTCTGTGCTGGTGTATTGCGGCTGCTGCACTGGAGCAGGCTCGGCAGGCGCATTGGGCGCAATGTACCGCGCCACAAAGACATTGCCGCAGCGTGGGCAGGTACAGTTCACCTCATTATTATCATTGACATCGCTGGGGGCGACATCAAACTTGAATCGGCAATTGGGACACTTAACGTTCATAAAGATAGCGTTTACTGGTAATTATACTTTGCGTCAAAATCGGCGTCGCTGGTGGTCAAGTAGATGATGAACTCGACAAATGCGATGATTGAGGGGATCCACGTCCAGCAGAAGATGAGATAGAGGAAACCCATGCCGGTCTGACCCAAATAGAACTTGTGGATACCGAGGCCGCCCAGGAATATGGCCAGCAGGGCTGCCGTAATCTTGTTGCGGTCATGCAGGCGGGGGCCTGAATAGCTATAGTTCATCTGGGGTGCAGGTTGCTGTACATACACCACCTGGGGCTGCGGAGCGGGCTGAGCCTTGGGATCGGGACCTGCCAGCTGATAGGCACCACACTCGGGGCAATAGGACGCGCCGTCGTTGACGGGGCCGCCACACTGGTGGCAACTGTGGGTCCTGACGACCTCGGTCTGGGCAACCGCAGGCTGCTCGACCACTGTCACTGCGGCAGGGGCCGCAGGAGCAACGGCAGCGGGTGCCACGGGCACGGGTGCCGCTGTGTGGACCTGATTGGGTATCACATAGTTGAAATGATTGTTACAACGAGGGCAAACGCTCTGAATCTCCTGTCCAGGGACCACACCATCGACCTCATATCTCTTCTTGCACTTGGGACACTTGATTTCCATAATATTCTCTTATTCAAATGTAATATAATTGTTGTTATAGTCTATCGTGACCTTACCGAAGTTCTCCAGAACCGTCTGTCCAAGCAATAGCGGAGCGCCCTGGTTCTCGACCACCGAGGCCCGCACATTGGTCACCTCGCGGTTGCCGATAACGACACTGCGCAGGTTGATCACCGTGCCCACCGAGATGCCACCCGTGGCATCCTGGAATTGCTCGGAACCCAGAATATCATCATCGGTGAGTTTGCCTTGCTTGTAGAGGAAGAGAGCCTCGGTGAGCGACATCGAGACGGCCGAAGCACCCGTGTCAAAGATGAAATCCATCGGGATGCCATTGATCTCTACCGGGATGAACATCACACCGCTCTCGCGACGTATCGGCACCCGTTCACTATTGCCGTTATCGATGCGCCGTGACTCGGAATCACGAGTCCGGGAGTCATGGTTCCGACGGCTCATGCGGCTCTCGGTCTGGTGCGAGCCTGCGCGTCTGGGACGGTAGCGGCATGACTGCATGCTACCGCCCAGGATCGCGATGGCTATGATGCATAACAGAATTCGCGTTTTCATCACTTACTATATATTATTATATAATGTGTGTTGATATTGCGGGCTGGATCAGACGTAGTGAACGATGGCCTTCTTGGTCATGCGCCACACACCATTCTCACAGACGGCAGTACCGGGCTCATCGGTAATGATGCCACTCACCTGGGTACCGGTGTTGGTCACGCGGCACACCGGGTTGAGATACTTGCCGACAGCCATCAGGATATACTGCACTGCAACTGGCTTGTTGATGACAACGAAGGTGCCATTAACGCCGTCGGCCGAGTTGAGCTGATACAGGCTCTGCCCGGAGTCGCCAGTGGTCTTGACATCCTTCCAGGTACCATCAGGGCTGGGAATGCCCAGGTAGAACTGCGTGGGACGCTGGGGCTGAACGGGCTGGGCGCTGGGGGCATGATGCGATACGGGTTGAGAAGCAGGAGGGACGGAGCCGTAGTTTGCGGTTCGGTTCCTCAAGTCCTGACGAACCGAGCCGACAGAATTCTCGATGCGGTCGGTCTTGGCAGCGAGGTTGTCAAGGCGCTGGTTGATGTTGCCGATGGAGCCCTGGGTCTCGCCCTTGATGATATTCTTCATCTCGGCAATCTTGTTGTTGAGCACAAAGTACACGATACCACTGCACAGGGCAGAGATGCCGAGCATGGTCAGCAGATACTTCCACCAGCCCGAAGGCAGACCGCCAGCGTTTGAGTCATCGGCCTCCTCCTGGGTAGCATCAACGACCTCGCCCTCGGCCGCCGTCGAGTCGGCAGCAACAGAGTCAGCAACCACGGGAGGTGTCGGGTCATTGTTCTCGACCTGTGCCTGATCACCCTCTGGCACATTAGCACCTTGAGCCTCGGCCTGGTCTCCCATAGCATCAATCTTAGCTTGGACCGCATCACGTTCTCGATAAAGGCTATTTATCTTGGTGCCAGCATCATTATACTCTTTTCCATATTTTGCATTATCTTCAGGCGTTTTTGATGCCCTTTTGTTTTCATCAGCCTTTTTCTGGACAGCCTTTTGTGTTCTGATCAGCTGTTCAATAGAATCTTTCTTTTTGGTTAAGTCCTGTACGGTCTGAGCGCTCACAGGACTTGAAAGCGAGAATGTGATTGCGAGTAAAACGCAAGTGATAATTTTTTTCATATCTGTTTCTTTTTATTGAGTTGATAATTCTTATTTAATGCGTGCTATCAAGTTGAACCTGATGGCACCGGCAATCGGATAGAAGAACGGTATATCCTCATATTCCTGCTGAGGATTCACATTGTGGCTCATGTAGCTCTCGACAAAGCGCGAGTAGTACTCGTCAAGCTCATCGTTGATGTGGGTCTTGAAGACGTCCACCGACTGTGAGGAGAAATTGAAGCGGCTGCGCCACTGCTTGCTCTCACTCAGGTTGATAAAGAACCGGTTGAAGTCCTTCACGGCCTGGATGACGGCATCCTGGATGCGCTTGCTGCCGGCACCCTCCATGTCGCCATAGGTGATGCGCTGCTGGTCAAGCATCGTGTAGCGCTGACGCAGCTCGATGCGCTCGGTCTTGCGGCCGAAGGCCGAAGCCTCACTGAGTGTCTCGTTGAGTTCGTCGAGCTCCTTGATGCCATAATCGTGGGTCAGCAGGCTGAGGGCTCCACGGCAAGTGATGTGCTTGGGCTCATCGCTGGTCAGCACAGTGAAGTCATAACCCTCATCCTTATACTTCTTACCATAAACGGCCTCGATGATCTCCTGGCTGAGCTGATTCAGCAGAAGGCGCTCACCCAGGATGTCAAGGATCTTGGATCCCGTGCCACTGAAGAAGATGTGCCGCGGCAGCGCGATACCCTTGTCCTTGAGCATGTGGGCCACATAGTAAACGATTGAGGCATAGAAATAGACAAAGACAATCTTGCGGTCGCTGTCGCCGTTGAGCAAGTGGTTGAAGGAATATTCAGGCTTGCCCTGGTTTTTCTCCTTATTGCCGATGGCGAACAGGAAGGTGCTGATGTCCTCGCTCTTGCGATCGGCGACGATATCTTCAAGCACAGGATAGGTAATAACGCCCACGTCAGTCGCATCACGATTGTCGCGGTCATAGATGATGCGGAAGTGCTTGATGTACTTCTGCAACATCGGGTTGGCATCGGCCTGCCTAGTGAGGTAAGCATCGCCAAAGACCGTGTTGGCCGCAAAACGGAACGAGGTGATGATATTGGGCAGGCGCTTGCTGCCCACCGAAGGCACATACACCACGATGTCGCTGGTGCCACCACCGATGTCGATGGAAACCGAGGGCTTGGTCGAGGCCCTGAACTCGGCACCGTCACGATGGAAATAATAGGGAGCGACAGACTCTGGCATCTCGATGAGGTTATCATGAGGGCCACGGTCGCGCGGGTTATCCATATTGAACTTCACACCGAAGAGGTCGGACATGAGCGACTTCCATATCTCATTCATACGGCTCTTGCTCCTGTTGTCCATGCTCAGTGGATAGAACCACACGATGCGGGTCTTGGCAAGATTGCCGTTGCTGAGGATGACCTTGGTGCGCATGAGCAGTGCGAGCTCGGTCAGGAAGGCCTTGATGCGCTGCTCCACCAGGTTATCGGTGCTCCACTTGAGGTTACCCACGACCTTGGAGTAGAAGATGGATTCCTTCTCATAGATGAATGGGATGTTCACATCTCCAAGCGGCATGAGAGTGCTCATGTGGCTATCATCGAAATGTAGAAACTGAGCCAGCACCGTGCGCTGCGGGAACTTGAATTCATCGCCCAACTTATCGGGAAGGAACTCTTGGTTGCTGGCCTCCATAAAGAGGTTGGCATTGCCTTCACCACTCCTAATAAAACTCGATGCGATAAACTTTTTCTTTGCATCGCTGCTCAGGTTCAAGGGAATGACGTGCTTGTCAACCAAGCACTCGATGTGGGAGTTGGTCGTACCGAAATCGACGGCAAAGGTGAATTCGTCACCGCCACGGGTCTCCTGCATGGGCCACAGGGGCACCAGCATGGCATGATAGTGCTCGCCGTTGCTCTTGACCATGAACTCAAAGTCGAACGCATCGATGTCACTCATCACCTCGTAGTAGGTTGTGGCAAAGAAACAGTCATCGCCCATGATGCGACGCTTGGCAGACCTCACCTTGTCGGCAGGCAGCACATGGCCAGCGTTGATAAACGACAGTGACGAGGAGCGCATGTCGCAAGTGCTGGTGTTGAATGCCACATGCTGGAAATTGTAGTGGTTCATCACCGGCAGCTTGACAAAGGGGAATACCGTCAAGGCATCGGTCGCATGCAACAAGGTACCCTCGTTATTGTCAGGGTCGCACAGGACGATACCAGCCTGGGGGGTATAGACCCTGGTAAAGGTCATGTAGAGGTGGCGGCCATAGTCGTCGGTCTTGGCAATGGGCACCCTGAGGATGGCGACAAGCGTGGGAATGCCGTCATCCTCGCAATAGTCCATCGTGAAGATGGGCCTGCCGTCATCGGTGTTACCCTTGAGGTCATCGACGGTGAAGTACTCAAAGAATTTGGGCTTCAACGGCAAGAGAAAGGTGGGCCTGTTGGCGGTGCCGTCATAGGTGATGTTACCGTTGAAGAAGCACTGGTCATTGAGGTCATACTCGACCTGCACACACATGGGCTGCAGGAAGTCGTCACCCGTGAGCCACGGGTAACGCTCTCTGGTTCCTGGCAACAACCTCACTCCCGGATCGATGTTCACATAGTCATCGGACAGGATGATGGTGTGGCAGTCCCAATAGTGCTCCAGATACTTGAACGCCAAGCCGCTGGGCGGCATGAAGCAGGTGTCAAGTATCAATGGCATGTTTGCCCCTTGTTGTTCATTGCCACGTGAGCAATGCAATAAGAAATCACTATATTTAACTTGTTCTTGAATCGTCATTTTTATTTGTTAGATAAAAGTTCGCCCGTCATTGCATGATGTTGGGAATCAAGTTCATGCGGATGGAGCCCGCAATCGGATAGAAGAATGGAACGTCCTCAAACTCGGCACTCTCGTTGATCTGGTTGCCATGAGGCGAGTTCCTCTCGATGAGCTGGAACAGGTACTCGTCCAGATCGACGTTGACGTTCTTCTTGAACTGCTCCCAGGCATTCATGTTGATCTTGAAGAAATTCACCACTTCAAACTCGTCACAGAAGTCGAGGAAGAACTGATTGAATTGCTTCACCTGGCCGATAATCTCGTCGCAGACGGCCGCATCACGCAGGTCGCCGAAGGTAAACTTCTCCTTGCTGGTCATGGTGTACTTCACCGTGAGGGAGCGGCGCTCGCTCCTGCGGCCAAATCCACCCGAGACTTGCTTGAGAGAATTGTTCAGCATCTTGATCTCGTCGAGGCCCGCATCGCTGTTCATCTGCAGCAGGGCGCCCTTGCAGGTCACCTGCTTGGGAGTGTCACGGTTGAGCAGCACCGAGAATTCGTATTGCGTGTAGCGCTCACCATAGGTCTCCTCAATAATGGCCTGGGTCACCTGGCTCAGCGTCTCGGTGTTGCCGATGATGTCAAGTATCTTGGATCCCGTGCCGCTGAAGAAGATGTGACGCGGCAGAGCGATACCCTTGGCCTTGAGCATACTGGCGACATAATAGATCATCGCTGTATAGAAATAGATAAAGACGATCTTGCAGTCACCATCCTTGCTGAGCTGGTAGTTGTAGGAATAAACATTGTTGTTGCGATGGCCCTCCTGCTCGCCGATGGCAAACATAAAGGTGTTGATGTCGGCCGAGTTGCCCTCGCGCTCGATACTTGCCAGCAGCGGATCGAGGTTACCCTCAACCACATTGTTGTCCAGGCAATAGAGGCGGTGGAAATACCTGGTGTACTTCCTGACCATGGGGTTCCTCTGGGCCGCATTGTCCAGATAGGCATCGCCGAAGATGGTGTTGGCGGCAAAGCGGAACGAGGTCATCATCGTGGGTGCCTTGTCGTCAGATCCCAACTGAGGCACAAAGACGACAACGTCACTGGTGCCACCACCGATGTCGATCGAGACAGTGGGCTTGTTGGAACCGCGGAAGGAGTCGGACGAGCGATGGAAGTAATAAGGAGCCACCGACTCGGGCATGCTGATCAGGTTAGACGTGTCGCTATCCTGAGAATCATCAGGATTGATGGATGTGATCTGGAAGATATCATGCATGATCGTGCGCCAGATCTTGGACATCTTGTCACGGTCATCCTTGTTCATACTCAAGGGATAGAACCACACGACGCGCGTGCGCGTGATGGCGCCGCCGTCGATCATGACCTTGGCCCGCATGAGCAGCGCGAGTTCAGTCAGGTAAGCCTCGACACGCTTCTCGGCCTTGTTGTCGTTGCCCCACTTGATGTTAGCGATAATCTTGCAGTTCTTGATTTCCTCCTTCTCGTAGCTGAAGGGGATGTTCACATCGCCCAGGGCAATCAGGTCACTCTTGCTCTCCTCGTCAAAGAATTGATGCTTGGAGAGCACAGTGCGCTGCGGGAAGTTGTAACGGCTCTTGCCACCGATGCATGCCGGCAGGAACTCGAGAATCATCACATCGCTGTAGCTATTGGAGAGCATGTCGCCCTCGCTCACGACAAAGGAACTGGCGGTGAGTTTCTTCTGGCCATTGTTGCTGATGTTCAAGGCTTCGGGCTGGCGCTCGTCACCGATGCACTCGATATGTGTATTAGTCGTACCGAAATCGACGGCAAAGGTGAACTGCTTGCCGTTATCGACATTGGCCTCGGGCCACTTGGGAATGAGCAAGCCGTTAAACTTGAGGCTGCTGGCCGTAGCGGTCAACTCCAAGCGCATGCAATCGAAGGCATCCTCCACCTCATGGTAGATGGTCGTGAGGAACCTGCTCTCGTTGGGATCGTTGCTGGCTGACAGGCGCTGGGTCGTCCTTACACGCTCGTCGTCTCCAGAAAGACGCGAGATGTCGTTACCGTCATTGAGGAAAACAATCTTTGAGTCCTTGAAGTCCGAGCCGAACAGACTGTTGACGGCATGCTGGACATTGTAGCGGTTCATCGACGGCAGCTTGACAAACGGGAAGATCGTCACGGCATCGACGGCCTGCAGCAGGACACCCTGGTCATTGTCGGCATCATAGAAGGAGCCCTGCTCATAGCTGCGGTGATATTCCACATAGAGGTTGCGGCCCGTGATATCGGTCTTGGAAACCGGGATGCGCAGGATAGCGGTCACCACGGGATGCTCATTGGAACCAGCGCACTCGAGCTGGAACATGGGTTTGCCATCGCTCACGGTGCCCCGCAACAAGTCCTCGATGCTGAAGTACTTGAAGAACAGCGGCTTGATGGGAATAAGGAAATGGCAGTTGTTCATCGCGCTCTTGTAGGAGATGTTGCCGTCAAAGAAGCTGTCGCTGTTGAGTTCATACTTCAACTGGATGAGCGACTGCTCAAAGAAGTCGTCGGCGATGAGCCACGGATATTCAAACTGCTGGCTGGGCAGCTTGCGGGCCTCGGGGGCCTTGTCCATATACTCGGCACTGGTGATCACCGTGTGAGGATCCCAGACAGCGCCCACATAGTTGAACTGCACGCCGGCAGGCGGGTTGAAACAGTTCTCGAGCACCATGGGCACCTGACCCATGATGGGTTTTGTGGCACGGATCATGAAATCGCTCTCGCTGGCACTGTCAATCGACACTTGCAGCTTCTTGTTATAGACGGCGACATTCTGTCCGTCGAAGGTGGCTACCGGAGCATTGCCGATGCGCAGGGGCTCAAAATTCTCATTCAGGTAGTTCAGTGCCTTCTGCTCATCCTCCTTGTTGTTGGAGGTGACATCACCGAGCTGGTTCTTGAGATCCATCTTGATCTGGGGATCCAACAACTCAAACTCGCGCCTGATGTAGCTGCAGAAGTCGTCACACCTCTCCTTGATCACAGGATAGGCATTGATGAGTGCCAGAATATACTTAACAAAGTTGATGTCACGGTTGTGGAATTCCTTCTTGCCAGGCACACGCCAATCAAAGAGGCGGCTGTTCTGCTCAACATTGATGTCCTGGACATAATCGTCGGGCACGGCCATGAAGAGCGTGGCGGGAGAGGTCAATCCGACAATCTTGCTGTTGCGGCGGCTCTTCAAGAAATAAAGGATAAAGGGCTCGCCCTGATCAATCCTGGGGAAATTATAGGACTCGCGGTCCTGCATGAGATACATGCGCAGCGTGCGTGCCAGCATGCGCTGTCCTGGCTCACGAGAGCCGGTTTCCAGTGCCGGTAGATGCTGGGCCGCATTCCACGACAGGATCTCGAAGTCGTTTTCAAACAGGTTGTAGTTGAAGAACAGCTCGGCAATGTCCAGGGAGTTGTGCACAAGGCGCAATGCCTGCATAGCCTTCTCGGGCTCGAGCATGTCGGGTGAGCCTAACTGCCTGAAGGCTTCCTGCACCAGGTCAAACTGGGCAAAGGGTGACGGAATCGCCGTGCGGGGGTTGGCATTAGCTCCACCCTCGGGGTCATGGATCCGCTGGATATCGTCGTCAATATAGGGATGGCTCAAGTCAAACCAATCCTCTTTTTCTTCACGATCAACGAATGATAATATTTTCTTGCTCATATAGTAAGTTGCGATTTAAAGGAGTGGAACGTGGTGTCAATAAACAAAGAATTTGTGCAACAGCTGGTTTTTAAATCCCTCATAGAACAAATCCATCAGCTTCTTGGCTTGCTGGTTCTCGGTATAGCTGCCGGAATACCTCTTGGACAACTCGTTGAACTGGCTGAGTGTGTCGCTGAAGTCAAGGCTCTTCTCGCCGAAGGTCTTCTTCTGATGGCCGATGCCGTTGATACAGTTGTTCAACTGGTTGGTCGCCGGGCTATAGGGATAATCGATACCGTTG
Source organism: Muribaculaceae bacterium (assembly GCA_017453505.1). Lineage (GTDB taxonomy): Bacteria > Bacteroidota > Bacteroidia > Bacteroidales > Muribaculaceae > Sodaliphilus. The sequence continues at coordinate 9,538 of JAFTEU010000131.1, read as the reverse complement.
TTCACCATGAAGGGGAAGAAGCAACGGGGCTGGTTGGCATACATCTCACCGAGCCACTCGATATAATCACGGAAGAAGTTATTGAGCTTGTCATTGAAGAACGGACTCTTGAGCATGTCCTTGGGCATCTTGGGCATGTCGTCGGTATAACGCTGCTTCTTGTCAAGGTCGTTCTGCAACTGGAATGTGTAGTACATATAGGCCAGATGGAACGCATACATCTTGTCCTGTATCAGGTGGCGCGTCTTGTCACCCATGTCGGTCAAGTCGATAGTCGTCTTACCATCGTTCAAGCCGCGCTTCAGACCGAACTCACGGTAAATGGGCTTATCGGCACGTCCATCCTCGGTGTGCAAGGCCTCGTCACTCAGTCCCAAGAAGTCAAAGATGGACAAGGCACCGACAAATTCCACAAAGTGGGCCAAATTCTTCTGGCCGTAAGTGCCGTCATCGTTGTCATAGGGCTGGCTCTTGATGGAGTCGGCCAGATAGTAGCAGGCATTAACGGTGTTACCCGCGTTCCTGTCGCTGCCGTTGCCAGTCAGGTTCTTCTTGTAATAACGCAAGGCCGACTCGGTCTTGGCAATAAAATCCGAGTACTGGATGCGGCTGTCGTAACCGTCCTTATCCTTGGACTTCACGTTGAAATAGGGCATGACCGTCAGGGCACCGATACGCGCATCGACGAGGTCGCCGCGGGTCGAAGCATCGGTCTGACGGGCATTGCGGATATTTTTCACAATCAAGGGGTAGCCGGCAGCGCCCGTGCCGCCGAAGATGGAACTCACGATGAAGATGCGGTCGTCCTTACTGAAGACGTTGGTGAAACGCTCAAACTCCTGGGACTCAGTGAAGGAATTCAGAGCGACACTGCCAATGTTGGGGCTGCCCACAAAACCGATATCCATCTTGGTACCCAACTGATCGGAGGAAAACAGCGCCTGGCACAAGGCCTGGTTGCTGCTGTCCATGTGGTTATAGTCGATGTACTCGCTGAAGTACTTGTCGCTGATGCCCGAGAGGTTGAAGACGAAGTCGTCCTTAGCCCCCTTGCCGTCAAGTTCGGCCAGTGAAGTGATTTTCACACCGAAGAATCCGTCCCTGATACCCGTATCGTTACCATACAATTCCTTGCGGATGTCCTTGTACCAGCTCAAGAGCGTCTGGGTGCGCACCAGGTCGGCATTGGTCTGATGAGGATCGATGACAATGGGGACAATCTGCAATTCATCCCCCGGTTTGAAGCCTTGTGCCGGCGTGACACCAGCAGCAAGCTGCATGACGAGCGGCTTGAGCACACGGGAGCCTGTACCCCCGATTAAATATAGAAAAAGTTTCATCTGTTATATGTCAATTTTAGGATAACTGAATTTGGGTTTATTGAGGAATAGGCGTGTAGGCGGCGTTGCGGCTCCACCAGCGCATTGAGTAGGAGGCGATGATAAAGAATACCGCCGTCAATGCCACGTTGATGGTGCTGATGGCTTGGCACTGGATAGAGAACTCGAGGGCCTCCTCAATGGTCTGTCCGTTCAGGTAATAGAAAGCCACGCCAGGGGCGAGCGACACTGTCACTATGAGCATGATCAGCCAGTGATACCAGCGGCTGAAGTTAACAAACAGCAGGCTCAAGCCATAGTAGAAAATGGCAGCCATCGCCCATGCGATAATCACGATGAATAACGAGAGACGCAGATACAGATTCTGTTCAAACATCCACTCTGAGAACTCTTGCTCGTAGTACAGATACTCATAAACTTGTGCGGAGAACACAATAAACAACACGCTGATGATGAGGCCAGCGATAAGCCAGATAACTTTGTGTTTCATAAGTGTTATAATTGATTGAATTTTAATTGTTAAGTTGCAGCTTGATGGCAAAATAGACGGGCTGTGTGCCATTGGCCAGCTTCTTGTAGGACTCGTAGATGCCGTTCATGATGTACTTGAAGCCGAATGTCGTTGTGGAGAAATTGGCGGCAGCCGTGTTGAGGTCATTGTCGGTCGAGGAATTCTCTACCCAAGAGGGCAGACGGTTCAGCAACTTGATGGTGATCTCGTCGTTCTTCATCGCCTTGTCGGCGCTGAGGACGATCACATGGGTCATGGTACCCTTCATCTTGCCCTGGTTGACACTCAGGTCCTTGCTCTCGTCGATGGGCCTGATGGATTTGATCTTGATGGGTGATTTTGAGTCAATCACATAGTTGGCCGGATTCTCGAGGTACTCCTTGTCGATGAACATGTTGTCCAGGTTGATGCCCACCGTCAACTGGATGTCGCCCGACTTCCTGTCGGCGGTAACTTTTTCCAGTTTGGTGATTTGACTACCCTGCCCCTTTGCGGGGTGGAAGTCGCCGCGGGCATCCTTGCTCTTGAGCAGCAGGCTGTAATAAGGCAGATAGACACCCGAAGCGTCGAACAGATATAGATTCTCGAAGCCCTTCATTGACTTGAAATCGATAAAGTCGGCATATTTCTCATCACTCGACAAGCGGGCAATGTCGCCGTTGTCACCCACCACGACGATGTAGTAGGGACGATTGCCCTTATAGGTGATGCCCTTGGACTGTGCATTATAGGGATAATAGGGACCGCTGTAGCTGCTCGACATCTTGAGCACGAGCATCGACTTGGATGCCACCTTGCTCTTGAACACGTTGCTCACGATGCCCTCGGCCTCGGCAAAAATCTTGTTGGGATTAACACCGGCGGTGTTCTTGGGAGAATAGATCATGTCGGTAACCAGCACGCTGATTTCACCTGACTTGTTCTTGTTGAGGATCTCGTCAAAGATGAGGCCAAAGTCGGTGAACGTGGGGTCGCCCATGCCTCGGGTGGATTCAAAGATGTTGTTGGCATGGATAAATTGCGAGATACCCTCGGGATACTTGTTCACCTCGCTGTTCACCACATACATCGTGTGGACGCTATCCTCGCCAGGCAATGCGTTAAGCAACTTGACAATCGACGACTTGAACTCGCCATTGCAGTCGATCGCATCATAGGGTATCATGCTGCCACTGCGCTCCAGGTAGAACTTGACCGACAGGTAGGGCTTGACCGATCCGATTCCCTCAAACTGGATGTCAATGGGATTGCGGCGTCCCTTGAAGTAATCCACGATGTGCTTCTGGAGGGCCTCGTTGTCAAGCCTGCCGTCAACATAGAAGTCTTTCATCTTGGCCTTGTTGGAATCCAGATACTCGAGAATCTGCTGCCAGTCATTACTATCAATCACCTTGTCCTTAGCGCCCAAGCGGCTCAACATGGAATCAAGCTCCTTATTAGGGTCAGAACAGCTAGTCAAAAAAAACGAGCCGAGAATCGTTAATAAAGTGAATGACAACAAAATGATACCAAATAATTTCTTCATAACAATATTATTGATGTTTAGTGTTTACGTAAAGATTCAGTTATTAGCTTGCAAATTTATATTTTTTTTCCAATTAAAGCAAACATTATTTAAAAATCTTTTACTATAGCATGGTTCAAACTAGTTCATGCAAGAAATGACCGGACACAATGTCGTGCCAGTCATTATGAATTCCAGCAAAAATGATGCCACAAGGGCCTTGAGTGCAACAGAAGGCTACAACAGGGCGCTGATGTAAGAAGCCATCATGGCATCGTGCCTGCGGACATCTCGGTATAGGGCGAGCTGGTTGCGGGTGCGGTCCAGGTTGTGGGTGGGATATTTGATCTTGTAATAAGTGTCACCGTTGAGGTAGTCGGTCAAGAATCGGGCACACTGCATGAAGGGGAACAGCGCAACAGCATAGGGAAGACAACTGATTTCGAGTGGAGTAAGGAAGCTGCGGGCTAATTCCAGATAGCCTGCGGTGAATGACTTGAAAATGCCTTGGTTGAAGCCCACCCGGGAAAGGTCAGGGTCATCCTCGGCCGTGAGGTTGGCTCCTGTGCGCAGGAAGTCGCCGTAGTCCGAGAAGACAAAGGACGGCATCACGGTGTCGAGGTCGATGACACATAGCACCTGCCCGTTTTCATCGAAGAGCATGTTGTTGACCTTGGTATCACAGTGACAGATGCGTTTGGGCAAACGGCCTTCCCGGTAGAGGCGCTCGGCCTGACACATCTCGTCGGCATCGCGTTCCAGTTCACTGACGATGTCGCGCACCTCATCCAGACGGCGAGCCGCATTGCCACGGACAGCCTCGCGCAACTGGCGCAAGCGCAGTTCCATGTTGTGAAAATCGGGGATGGTTTCGCCCAATGCCACCGGTACATCGACCAGCATCCGCTCGAAGTCGCCGAAGGCTTTGCCCGCAGTATAGGCGCTCTCGGGAGTGACGGCCTCATGTGTGACCGATCCAGGGATATAGACCATCACACGCCAGTAGCGCCCAAGCTCATCGCAGTAGTAGGTCTTGCCATCATGAGACTTAATGAAGCTCAGCACCTTGCGGTCGATATCGTCAGCGCCGCTGGCCACAAGTTTGTGCCTGATGTGAGCCGTCACGACCTCAATATTGCGTTGCAGCAGTTCCACATCCTTGAAGACAGCGTTGTTGATGCGCTGCAGCACGTAGTCGGGTGTATCACTGCCTGCCGTAACGGCACGGTAGGTGTCGTTGATGAGCCCGTTGCCCAGCGGCTTCACCTCGATGACAGAGCCCGTTATCTCAAACTGTGCCAGAATGCTGGCTATATCAATTGTTTTCATCACATGAAAGGTGTTTTTATTTCTTCTTCGCCGCTTTCTTGGCAGCCTTGGCATCCCGCTTAGCGACCATCTCCCAATACTTGGCTCCACGGGCCTTTAATTGCTCGGTAAAGGCGAGGGCAGCTGTTCTCGCTTCCGCTTCGTGCTCGGGGGCGGCCTGGGCATGATGGAAACCGTTTATCTTGGTCCACTCACCCCGCGTGAAATCGGGAACCTGAACGGGCATGTTGCCGTTGTCCATCGAGATGCTGCCCAGTTCGGCCAGGCAGCACCACTCGGCCAGGTCATACACATCGATATCAAGCGGCAGGCCGTTCTGCAAGCAATAGACCAGTCGTGAGTCCATAATAAAGTCCATGCCGCCGTGTCCGCCCACCTCACGCGCCTCGTCACCATAGCGGCTCACAAGCGGTGAGGTAAATGACTGCAATAGCGCCTCTGTGTCCTCCTTGCTAAGGTAGGAGTGACCCGTGTAATTCTTACTGAGAGTAGCGATTCCAGCCTTTTTCATCTCATCACTTGCCAGGGCATACCCCTCAACGGGATATTTATTGGCAAAGCCCTTGGTGCCAGTGAGCTGGTACATGCGGTTATAGGGCTGCGGTGTCATCACGTTGTGGTGCACCTCGATGACCTTACCCTGCTCGGTGGATATGAGCGTGGTGGTGTGATCGCCGTTCCTGAAATCAGGACAATCTTCACCCGTGCGGTCCTTAACCAATTCCTTGCCGTTGAATGAGCGCGTGTCCATCGCCACGAGCGTCTTCATGCGGTCACCGCGGTGGATGTTGAGCGCCTGAGCAATCGGGCCTAGGCCATGGGTGGCATAAAGGTCACCGCGGAACCTGCTGTTATAGTCCAGCCTCCACCCCAGTTTATCGCCGTCACCGCGTTTCCAGTACTCGTCCCAATAGGGAGAAAGCTCATGGCGGTATGCCCCTTGCACATAGATAATTTCACCCAGCAGGCCTTTCTGAGCCATATTGAGCGTATTGAGCTCAAAGAAGTCGTAGCAGCAGTTCTCAAGCATCATCACATGCAAGCGCTTGCTCTCGCTCAAGTTGATGAGTGACCAGATCTCGGTCATGTTCATGGCCGACGGCACCTCGATGGCAACGTGATGGCCATGCTCCAGTGCCTCACGCGCCACCAGGTAGTGATGTATCCAGTCTGTTGCGATATATACCAGGTCGATGTCGGTGCGCCGACACAGCTCCTTGTAGCCATCCTCTCCATCATAGACATCGGCAGCCGGCATCGATGCCTTCCTCAGAATCTGCTGGCAGGCCTCGGCGCGGTCGCGCTCATGGTCACACAAGGCCTTCACCTCAATGCCGGGGATATGGGTCCATCGCTCAACCGCGTCAGGGCCGCGCATGCCCAAGCCGACGAAGGCCACCCTCACGACAGGAATCTTGTCCACGGCAAGCCCCAAGGCCGACTGTTGACCCGCAGGACGCTCCGGGACTTCGGTGATAATGGTTCCGTCTTGAATCACATAGGGCCAGCTGAACTGAGCCCATGAGACGAGAGGCAGCAACATACATACCGCCAACACAAATGCATTGATATATCGCTGTTTCATAATTCTATAGAATGAGTTATTGATTAATGAACACAAAAATACAACAATTTGCTTAATACACAAAAAAAGTCCTCTAAAATGGCCTTTGACCTGATGCAACAGCTTCGATTCCAGTATCAAAGCAGGATTATCATTATTCCCTTGCTACTGAGGCATCGACCATAATTTGGGAAGCATTTCCAAATAGGCACCATGGAATAAAATTCAAATAAAATCCATTATTATTTGCTATTCCGAAGAAAAAATATAAAATTTGCAGCATAAATCAACAGAATTCTTACCCATCACCATACAGGAATCAGTGATGTCGTGTGGAGCAGGATAGGGTTTCACACAATGTTGATACCGGTGATGGCTAATTGGGAAGAAAATAAACATAACGATGATTAATTTGAAGGTACAGAAGATTTGTATAGGAATAATCTTGTTATTTAGCTGTTGATGGGCTTTGCCAGCGATGCCATGGGTGAAGCTGGCGCTGTGGCTGTAATGGCCATCAGTGTCATCTACCTGTTCACCCACATCAAGCAACTCAAACTGAAAACTGAAAACTGAAAACTATGCATGACAAACGTTATGTAGTGGGCCTGGGCGAGGCCCTGTGGGATGTCCTCCCCGAGGGAAAGAAACTGGGTGGTGCTCCCGCCAACTTCGCCTATCATGCCGGGCAATTCCTGGGCCGTGATAACGTCATCGCCATCAGTGCCCTGGGCGAGGACAAACTGGCCGAGGAGACCATCGAGACCCTCAATGAGCACGGCCTCAAGTACCTCATGCCGCGCGTGCCCTACCCCACCGGCACCGTGCAAGTGACACTCAACGAGGAGGGAATCCCCACCTACGACATCAAGGAGAACGTGGCATGGGACAACATCCCCTTCACGCCCGAGATTGAGGAAATCGCAGCCAACTGCCGCGCCGTGTGCTACGGTTCGCTGGCTCAACGCAATGTCGTGTCGCGTGAGAACATCCAACGCTTCCTCGACGCAACACCCAGTGATTGCATGAAGATTTTTGACATCAACCTGCGCCAGCAGTTCTACAACAAGGAAATCATCCAGCAATCAATGCGACATTGCAATGTCCTCAAGATCAATGACGAGGAACTTGTGACCATCGGTCGCATGTTCGGCTATCCCGGCCTCGACATCGAGAACAAGTGCTGGCTCATCCTGGGCAGGTACGACCTCGACATGCTCGTACTCACCTGCGGCACCAACGGCTCCTATGTCTTCACCCGCGGCCAGATGTCGTTCCAGCAGACCCCCAAGGTCGAGGTGGCCGACACCGTCGGTGCCGGTGACTCGTTCACGGGCTCCTTCTGCGCTGCCATCCTGGGCGGCAAGTCGGTCCCCGAAGCCCACGAATTGGCTGTCAAGGTCAGTGCCTATGTCTGCACGCAGAACGGGGCCATGCCCACCTTGCCCACCGACCTCCTTGCCGCCGCTCAATAAACACAAGACCTGCTCAATACCCAACGGGGCCTGGCTAGATTTGATTCCATCTGAACCCCGTTACCTCGTTATCCTCAAAATCCAGATAAATGGATGGTTGAAACAAAAATTCCTAGCCTCGGCCGTGAAATCGAGACAGAAATCAATATAGAAATAACGAAATCAGATCATTATCTTTGAGCATCATATAAAATATAAAATATAAAATATCTTACTTCAATTTGCTGAACGGAAATTTTTTGTTGGAAAGTTCAGTGAAATTCCGTATCTTTGCAGGGCTTACAAACTGGTTTATTTTAGCGGTATTGTTTGTAGTGGCCCTATAGGCACATGTGTTTCTTGTGATTTTTTTTGAAAACGCGGGTTTTAAAAATCTTTCACGGGAATTCCATTGCCTGCGATTTGGATAATTTTGGCTGCGCTTCAGCCATTGAAACACGTTTCATGGCATTCTGCTTGCACAAAATTTGGTTGAAGTATGGCCAAATGATGAACGGGGACGACATCGCTTACGACTAATGAATGATCTTCAAATTCAGGTAATATGAAAAATATCAACGGAAACCGCGTGGGGATGAGACTCACCATCTTGGGTTGGATGCTTTGTGCTATGCTGCCTGTCTGTGCGCAAAATGTGCGTGAGACTATACGATTGGATGAGGGCTGGAAATTCGCTTTGGGCAACGCTGCCGACCCGGCAAAGGACTATGGCTGCGGCACTGAGTATTTCAACTATCTGACCAAGGCCAACTCCATCCACAACGAGGGCCCTTACTCCCTCAAGTTTAACGACTCCACATGGCAAGAGGTTCGCATTCCGCACGACTGGGTGACGACCTTGCCCTATGCTCAGGAGGCCAGCCACTCTCACGGTTACAAGACTGTGGGTTATCAGTATCCCGAAACGAGTGTGGGCTGGTACCGCAAGGTGATCACAATCCCCGAGTCGGACCTGGGCAAGCACATTGCCTTGCAGTTCGACGGCATCTTCCGCAATGCCCGCGTGTGGTTCAACGGCTTCTATATGGGTACCGAACCCAGCGGCTATGCCACGCAGGTGTATGATGTGACCGAATATGTAAACTATGGCGGTGAGAACTTGGTTTGTGTACGGGCCGACGCCACGCTCGAGGAAGGCTGGTTCTATGAAGGGGCCGGCATCTATCGTGACGCATGGCTCATCAAGTCGGCTGCCGTCAGTGTCGCTCCATTCGGCACCTTTGTCTATGCCGACCTCAAGGCCCCTTACACCACGGCGACCATTCACGTGGATACCGAGGTGAACAACCATTCGCTGGAGCCGCAAACGTGTACCGTAGAACACCGGTTGCTCGATGCTCAAGCGGGCGAAGTGGGCAGGACTGCCACTGCATCACTTGACCTGAAAGCCAAACAGACCGGCGGCTGCAAACAGATGATGACCGTTGACCGACCGCACCTGTGGAGCACCAGTGACCCCTATCTGTATCAAGTGGAAACGACCGTCAAGGTGAACGGACAGGTGACCGATGTTTACATGACAACAACGGGCATCCGCGACGTGGAGTTTGATGCCGACAGGGGATTTCTGCTCAACGGCGAAGAGATTGAGCTCAAGGGTGTGAATATGCATCAGGACCATGCCGGCGTGGGAGCCGCTATTCCCGAGGCACTCATGGCGTGGCGCATCAAGCAGCTAATCGAGTAGGTCGGGAAACGAAAGTTTTCTGACCTACTTTCGTTTCCTTTCCTCTCACACCACCGTACGTGCCGTTCGGCATACGGCGGTTCATAAGTGTGGGTGCAATTTCTCGTAGTATTCCAGTAACGTGGGAT
>JAFTEU010000130.1 GCA_017453505.1 Muribaculaceae bacterium | reverse complement strand
CTCCGAGATCTCCGAGATCTCCGAGACCTCCGAGATCTCCGAAACCTCTGAAAGTCACCCGCGACAATGTTAAAACCCGCTGACATAGAACTGCTGGCACCCGCCCGCAATGCCGACATTGCCATCGCTGCCATCGACCATGGTGCCGATGCCGTCTATATGGGTGCCTCCCACCACGGTGCCCGAGCCGACGCGACCAACTCACTCGACGATGTTCGGCGCGCCTGCGACCACGCCCACCGGTTCAATGCGAGGATCTATGCCACGGTCAACACGCTGGTCTATGACGACGAGCTGGCCGAGGTGGAGCGTCTGGTGCATGACCTGTACCGCATCGGTGTGGATGCGCTCATTGTCCAGGACATGTCCCTGCTGCGCATGGACTTGCCGCCCATCTCCCTGCACGCCAGCACGCAATGCGACCTGCGCACACCCGACAAGGCGCGTTTTCTCGAGGCCCTTGGATTCTCACAGCTGGTGATGGCCCGCGAACTCACCCTTGACGAGATTGCCGCCATCCGCCGCGCCACCACGGTGCCGCTCGAGGCCTTTGTCCACGGCGCGCTGTGCGTGAGCTATAGCGGTCGATGCGCCATCAGCCAGGTGCTAAAGGGCCGAAGCGCCAACCGTGGCGAGTGTGCCCAGCTGTGCCGCCTTCCCTATGACCTGGTGGACAGCAAGGGGCGCGTCCTGATTGAGGGCAAGCACCTGCTGTCGCTGCGCGACATGGCACAGCACGACCGTCTGGAGCTGATGATGGCTGCCGGAGTATCGTCGTTCAAGATTGAGGGCCGCCTCAAGGATGCAGCCTACGTCAAGAATGTCGTTGCCTATTACCGCCGTGCCATCGACAAGGTCATCGCCAGCCAGCCCGAGCGGTACCGCCGTGCCTCCCATGGCTCGGTTGAACTGGCCTTTGAGCCAGCAATAGAAAAGAGTTTTAACCGAGGATTCACCCATTACTTCCTCGACAACCGTCGGCCTCATGACGGCACTGCCATGGCATCGATCGACACGCCCAAGTCCCAAGGCCAATACCTGGGCCGCGTGCTGCGCTGCAACGGCAACACGCTCACCATCGACACCCGCGCCACACTGGCCAATGGTGACGGACTCAGCTTCACCGATGCCCAAGGGCAATTCTCGGGTGTGAGAGTTAACCGAGCCTTGGGCAATGGCACGGCCTTGTTGCGTGAACGGGCCGACATTCCCCGCGGCACACGCATCTTCCGCACTGCCGACAAGGCCTTCAACGACCTGCTGACCAAGCCGTCGGCCTCTCGCACCATCGCTATCGATGCCGAGTTGCGTTACACGGGCCACCTGCTCACACTTACCCTCACCGACGAGCGCCGCAACCGGGTCACCCACACCATCGAGTGCGACCTGCAACCCGCCGCCAAGCCTCAAGGCGAGCGCCAACGAGCCGAGCTAGCCAAGCTGGGCGGCACCATCTACTACCTCAATGACGCACAAGTGCCGGGCGGCATCTTCATTCCCGCCTCGCTATTGTCCCAGCTGCGCCGCGAGACCATCGACCTGCTCGACCGCACCCATCGCATCACCCGCCCCGTGGATAAGCGCCGTCCCGAGGACAAGGGCTACCCCTGCCCCGTCAAACGTCTGGAACCCGCCGACAACGTCGCCAACCACCTCTCCGAGGCGGTTTACCGTGACCACGGCGTGACAGACATCACTCCCGCCCTCGAAGTCGGCACACCCGCCACCACCTCTACCCCGCTGATGCACACCCGCTACTGCATCCGCCGCCAACTCGGTGCCTGCCTCCAGGGCCCCAACGCCACCCGCCTGCCCCGCGACCTCTACCTCAGAACCGCCACCACCCTCCTCCGCGTCACCTGCAACTGCAAGTCCTGCGAGATGACCCTCACCCTCCACAGTTGCCAGTAAAAATACTGTCGGCTAAAAACTGGCAACTGAAAACTTTTCACTACCTTTGTCATCGATATGAAGAAAGATACGATACAACTGATTGTGATACTGGTTGTGCTGGCTGCTGTGGTGGTCGGCATCCTCGTGTACATGTCACACGACATTGTGACGATATACAACTGGTACAAGGAGCATTTGACCTATGGCACCATCCTGCTGCTGATGGCGATTGAGAGTTCATTCATCCCCTTCCCCAGCGAGGTGGTGATACCGCCGGCTGCCTACTTTGCCGCCCGCAATGGCGACTTGAACATCATCATGATTGTAGTGGTTGCGACGTTGGGCGCACTCATCGGTGCGGTCATCAACTACGTGCTGTCACTACTCATCGGACGGCCAGTAGTCTATAAGTTCGCAAACAGCCGCATCGGGCACATGTGCCTCATCGATGCCGAGAAAGTCGAGAAGGCCGAGGCCTATTTCGACCGTCATGGTGCCATCTCGACGTTCCTGGGCCGTTTGATTCCAGCCATCCGTCAGCTCATCTCGATTCCCGCCGGACTGTCTCGCATGAACTTTGGCACCTTTGCCCTGTTTACCTCTCTGGGTGCCGGCATCTGGAACGCCGTGCTGGCAGGCCTGGGCTACTGGCTGAGCCTGCACTTCCCCGAGGAGGAGTTGCTGGCCCAGTTGGAGCACTACAACCGCTACCTGTCGTGGGCAGGCTATGCGCTGGCCATCGCCATCGTCCTCTTCCTCGCCTATCAGGCAATACGCAAGCGCCCCGCAACCAACCAAATAGACACAAACTCCTAACTTCTAACTCCTCACTCCTAACTATTATGAAAGTTTCCCCCTCACTACTCTCTGCCGACTTTGGCAACCTCGCCAAGGACATCGACATGATTAACCGCAGCGATGCCGACCTGCTGCACCTCGACGTGATGGACGGCGTTTTCGTGCCCAACATCTCGTTTGGCTTCCCCGTCATCAAGCATGTGCAGCGACTGTGCCAGAAGCCCCTCGACATGCACCTCATGATCGTTGAACCCCAGAAGTTCATCCCCGAGGTGCGCGATTGCGGCACCCGCATCATGACCGTCCACCAGGAGGCCTGCATCCACCTGAACCGCGTCGTGCAGCAGATTCACGATGCCGGCATGCAGGCAGGTGTGGCCCTCAACCCCGCCACTCCGGTGATGATGCTGCGTGACATCATCTGTGATGTGGACCTGGTACTGCTCATGTCGGTCAACCCCGGCTTTGGCGGCCAGAAGTTCATCGTCCAGACGCTGAACAAGGTGCGCGAACTGCGCCAACTCATCGCACTCAACGGCTCCAATGCCCAGATTGAGATTGACGGCGGCGTGAACGACATCACTGGCGCACAACTCGCTGAAGCCGGAGCAGATATCCTCGTGGCAGGCAGCTACGTCTTCGGAGCAGACGACCCCATTAAGACCATCGAAGGACTAAAAAACCTGTAAAAATATTTTGTCGGGTGAAAAATTTGCCCTAACTTTGCACCCGCTTTTGGGGGACAACATCCCGAGGGCAAGACTGGAAAGGTGCCGGAGTGGTCGATCGGGGCGGTCTCGAAAACCGTTGTACGCTTTGCGTACCGTGGGTTCGAATCCCTCCCTTTCCGCAGAGATCAGGGTAACGGATTGGCAATCAATCAGTTACCCTGTTTTTTTTAGAAAATTATCGGGATGCCATAGGGACGATAATTTTTAGAGTTATAAATGCGAACATTTTCTGCCAGTGCGATAAACAGGTAAAAAATGTTAAAAAAATGTCGTGCATTACCAAAAGGAATACGGCAACAGAATTAATCGGTTTCACGTATCCTAAACTTCACGAAGGCAAAAGTTGGTATGTCGATTTCTATGCCCTCGATCCTTCAACTGGAGAGATGAGGCGCAAGAAATTCAAACTCGATGGCATACCTAGAGTATCAGAAAAGAGACGTCGAGCAGCCGAGATTATCGAGGCTGTGACACGGCAATTGCGCCAAGGTTGGAATCCTTGGGTGAACACACAAGAAAGCCGCGGTCTCTCAACGGCTGCAAAAAATCCTGTATGTCGGCGGTGCGTTTCATTTTTTTGTATTATCTTTGCAAAAAGCAAACATCAATCATATGGGCAAACTTGCTATCATTCTGAGCTAAGATACAAGTAATAAGACTATGTGCAAGTACAAGGACACCAATTTGGGCATCAAGAAGCTTGATTTCGGCATGAAACGGGGTGCTATGGCCGTTTATCTGACCGATGGCAGAGTCGTTATAGTCCCTGTATCGATGTTTCCCGACATCAAGCGCCTGTCCCGTTCCCAGCGGGAAGACTACATGATCATGGACGACCAGTATTTCTCCTTCGACGGCTTGAGCAAGATCTACTCGGTCAAAGATGTGCTGAAATACTGATCTCATCGCTTCGGAAAACTCATCATCGGGGTCGCCATCAGGTGATCCCGATAATTTTATCCCAAAATCCCCAACTCCATGAGGTCTTTAGTCAGCTTGTCAGTCGGGCTGATGATCTTGCCGTACCAGTCGAGGATCTGAGCCTTCAGCTCCTCGGTGGGCTTCTTGGCATAGCGGCCCTTGGCCAGGTTGATCATCCGCACGGCCTTCTTGCTCTCCTCACGGACATCGGCGGTGAGCTGCTGCTCGCCGTCCATGCCGGTGTAGTGGTCGTAACGCTCCCAGTTGGAGTGCAGCTTTTTGTCCATGGCGATGAGTTCCTTCAGGAACGGGTAACGCTCACTGTCGGGACACGTGGCGTTCTCTAAGGAGAGCGAGCGCAGTTTCAGGTGCAACTCGCGCATCCGCTGCACGATGCCGAGGTTTTCGACATAGAGTGCTTGGATCTCGTCGGGCAACTGGTCGTGGTCAGCCCGCTTGCCGGCCTTGAACTCGTTGGCAGGTTTTTGCTGCTCGACTTCAAGGTTGCGCTTGACGACGATCTTGTTGACCTCGGCCTGCATCGCCTCGACCTGCTCGTGGGTGACCTGCTGCAGGCGGAACGAGAGACGCTTCTTCAGCTGGTGCTCGATGAACGGGGCCTTACCACGAGGGTTCGCCATCAGGTTGCGGTACATGATCTGGTTGCCCGTCAACTGGAGCAACAGCATGGCACCCTCGGCATAGTCGCGCTCGGTGGCATCCTGCGCCAGCCACGCCTGTACTTTATCGTTAAACTTCTGGTTCATATCTCTACTTTTTTCAACAAAAGTAGTATCAAGGAATCAGATTTTAAAAGACATTAAAATTTTGATTTGACTAAGGGAAAATCAAGACCATGTTTACTCATTTCTTGTTTTATTATCGTTTCCTTGGAAACAGGAAGAGAAGAGCTCAGGTATAATTTTATTTAATAATTCTAATGCTGCTTAATTTATAATTACCTGAACACCAATTTTTTATTATAGTATTTTACTTAAATTTATTGGGACGATACAGGGACGAAAATCACAGAAACAATATATAGCGGTTGATTCTCCACAAAAGCAAATCAACCGCGTATGTTTTGTTTGAAAAGACGCTGCTACACTAATTCTGGGAAACGCGCACTGCACGGACTGTTTGGCCGTATTCACGATGGCCGTAGCCCCAGAGCCAACCCGCCGGACCTAAGTAGAGGCCACACGCGAAGCCCGGTTGGTCGGATTTAAGCGTGCGGGACAAATAGTAGCCCATGCCTGCGTCACAGTGATGTAGTTTTTGGCGGTTGCCCGCAGCGGGCAAGAACATAGTGTTCCCGTTGGAGCCTGTCACCAACTGTCCGTACACGCCGTTTCGCGTAGTCCACAGCCAGGAACAGCAGTTGATAAGTTCTCTTATCTGTTCTAATTACGGCATGCGCCAATTCTTGCCCCAGTTCACGTAAGCAGCATCGTCTTCAGAAAGCAGTTCGGTGTTGTTGTCAATGGTACCGTATTTTCTATCGGTACAATACTTCGTGAACTTGCCGTTGGAGCGGTCATTCCATTTGTAGGTACTCCATTCATATACTTTCTTTGGAGCAGTCTCGCCCCAAGCGAAATAGTCGCCATATTCCTCGGGATTGTCGGCACCAATGTTGCACGTCGCCCATAGCGTGCCGCTAGGCAGACCAAGGTCAACCCACTGATCCTTAAGATTTTCTGGTTCATCTTTATCGTCACCACCTGAAATGAAAGGGAAAGATATTATAAGACTCATTAACAATAGTATCTTCTTCATAATCGTATCCATTTATTGTTTGCGACAAAGATATGGAGTATCAACAAGAGATGCAAGCAATTAACCACAAAAAACGACTAAGCATCGCCTTTCCCCCAAAAAGTGTCTTAGATTTTTACATTCCCGAAACCAACATCTGTTCTGAACACTCATTTTCTCTGCAATTTCGGAGATTTTGGCAAGATTTTTGTGATAGCATTTGGATGGTAACTATTTTTTAGTTACATTTGCGGCACCAAAGCACTAGGTCATGAGTACGAAAGAGAAACTCAGGAAGCGTTTTCTGTCCATGCCATCGGATTTTACATTCGATGAGATGCAGCAACTCTTGGCTGGTTATGGATATGTGCGAGGTGAGAAAGGGCGCACGTCTGGTTCTAGAGTGATCTTCAAAAACGGAGACAAGCGACCTATCATGTTGCATAAGCCACATCCAGGTAACATCGTCAAGCGATATGCTTTGCAGCAAGTATTGGAAGAATTGAAAGAAGCTGGATTTATTAAATAAGAAAGATATGAATACTATAAGTTATAAGGGTTATTTAGGCTCAGTCGCTTTTAGCGAACAGGATGGTGTTTTCTACGGAAAAGTGGAAGGCATCAACGGTTTGGTGAACTTTGAGGGCGAGAGCGTGAAGGAGTTGACCGAAGCATTTCATGAAGCCGTGGATGATTACCTCGCCTACTGCGCTGATGAGGGCATCGAGCCGGATAAGAGTTATTCGGGCGCTCTGAATGTGAGGTTGACACCCGCCATCCACCGCAGAATTGCTATGCTGGCCAAGCAGGCTGGTCTTACCCTCAACGCTTTTATCCGTAAGACTCTTGAGGAGAAGGCAGAATCAGAAATGGTCGTATAACAATCAGACGTGTAATAAAGATTAATTGTCTATAAGTCGCTTATAAACTATTTTTCAGGGACAGTATAGGGACACTTGTAATTTTCCCCTTTTTCGAAAATGTAAGTTATTGTGTATCAGGTGGCAAATATTTCAGATTTCCAAGCAGAAAATCCCTTCCTTTCCGCAGAAAACGGGTTATTTATTTGGTTTACAGACAAATAACCCTATTTTTATAAATTTACTCGGACGATTTTCGGACGAAAAAGGCTAAAGAATCATTCCACAAAAAAAGAGGATCATCCGACATTTCGCGTGATGCGGCAGTCATGCAGGGCGTAGAGCCGCAGGGTGAAGTATCTGTCGTCGCG
>JAFTEU010000129.1 GCA_017453505.1 Muribaculaceae bacterium | reverse complement strand
GAGCCTATCCCTGGCGGGTTGCTCCTCAGCAGAGCCCGTTTCCGTTTCAACTCTCTGACCACAAAGATACTAACTATTCTTGAACTTTTTGTGCTAGAATGTTAAAAATGTTAATTCCCTTGGTGTGCAACATAGAAAGAAAGACAAAAGAGGCATTCCGTCTTATCTGAATGAACGTGTTATCGCCCCCCTTTGTCTTCCTTGTCTCTTGAAAAGTCGGGGATTATGCCTTGACGATAGTTAGAGCCACAAGCAATGCCGGCAGAGCGGCTGCCAATTCGTCCATATTCTTATAGACGAGGTCGGCACCAGCCTTATACAAATCTTTCTCGGGAATCGGTCCTGTGGTCACGCCGATAGTGAAGCATCCAGCTGCATGGGCAGCCTGGACACCCAGCGGTGCGTTCTCGATGACGATGCACTGGTTTGCTTTCTTCTCGGCCTTGGTCATGGCTTTCAGGTAGGGCTCAGGATTGGGTTTGCCCCTGCGCACGTCATGGCCTGTCACCTTGACCTCGCCAAAGAGGCCAGGGAAATCCTTCTCAATGCGTTCGAGCAGAGTGTCCTGCTGCGATCCTGTGACCAGAATTCTCTCTACCTCTGCGTCCTTGAGTGCCTCGAGCACACGGACGGCACCAGGCATCACGGGAGCCTCACCCAGTTCGCGGAAGTAGCGGGTCTTCACGCCATACAGGGCATGAGCCTCGTCGTCGGTGATGTTTTTTCCGGCACCGGTCTTGAACTTCATCTTGATGATTTCACTACCGGTCATTCCTTCCATTTCATAGAACTCGTCGCGCGTGCACTTGATGCCGTTCTTCTTCATGAGTTTCACCCAAGCCTGGGTGTGGTACTTCATTGAGTCGTAGAGAACACCGTCACAGTCAATGAGTGCTGCGCTGATGTCCAAGCCTTTTTGTCCTGTATACTTCAGGTACTCGGCTATTGTCTGTTGTAAGGTCATTGGTTTGTATATATTATGTTATATAATGTATATAGTTTTATCTCACGGTGATGTGGATGCAGCCTGACTTACGCTCAAAGATAGCATAGCAGCGGCCGCGCTTGCGGAAGTCCTGCACAACCTCGGCCAAGATATTCTTCAAGTCTTCGAGCGAGACGACCATGCTCGGATCCAGGCAGTCAAACTTCACCCAGCTGATGTCGATTGTAGTGCCATAGCGGTGGCAAGAATTCTCGGTCGCGGCGCGGTTGCGCTTCATGAGTTTGCCGACGCTATAGACCGTGCGGGTCACACTGGTGACCTTGATGCGGTAAGCCTTGCCCCCGCGCTTGCGGACGGTGTCCTGAAAGGCGTAGCCGATTTCCTTGAGCAATTGGGCCGCTTTGGGTACAAGGTAGGGCACCGAGGCCGTGAGGTCGTCAAGCATGTAGGCATCGCAGGAGAATATCCTGATTAGCGGCTTGTCAATATTGTAAGCATCGTGCAGGCTGGTCACAGGACGGAATCCGTTTTTCTCGGCTGCCACAAGCTGCAGAGCGTTACTGTCGTTGAAGATCTCCTTGAGGGGGCGCTGTTCGATGTAGGTGGGGAGGCGATGGATCTCGGCATTGGCGATGAGCCCCATGCTGTCACCGCTGATGCTGCGGTTGACAGGCATGGCTGGTGGTGCCTTATAGTCCCATGCGGTGGTGTCTTGGAGTTGCTTGCTGCCCTTGCCGCATGATGTAGTGCTTGCCAGGGCAAGGCCCATCAGCAGTAGTAGCGGTAGCAGACGCAAGATGTGTAGTTTCATCTAAATATTTCGCTTCATTTCTATTGCAAGGCAAATTTAGTGCTTCTTTTGGAAAGTAACAAGGTATTTTCTCTTTTTTCGCCATTTTTGAGTGTTTTTAAAGTAAAATGTGTATATTTGCAACTGCAATCCAAAGTGCGAGTTTGTTTCAAATTCTAGTTATTATTTGGCAATTTCGGCAAATGTGCGTAATTTTGCGACATGACCAAGCTAGAATGTGTACAACAACTTTCATCTCCATGTTTCTGGGATACCGATAGGCAAACTTTTGACATGGATGAGTATCCGTCGTTCATTGTTTCTCGAGTGTTTGAGATAGGCACACTCAATGATTGGCGACTGCTTGTGTCATACTATGGACTTGACCGCATTGTTGAAGTCAGCAAGCAATTACGAGATCTAGATAGAGTAAGTCTGTCGTTTATTACCTCAATTTCTGATACTAATCCAGCCGATTATCGATGTTACACTATGAGACGATAGAGCCGTCAACCCTGGAATTGCTTAAAGGATTGATGCTGGAGCCCTTGTTGAAGGAAACTCGTTTGGTGGGGGGTACGGCACTTGCGTTGCAACTGGGTCATCGCAGTTCTATCGATCTGGATTTATTTGGGCATTTTGACTGTGATGATATCCAGTTGAGGACAATGCTTGCAACCCATGGACAGCTCCAGGTGATCAACTGTACAGCAAATGTCAAAATGTTTACCATCAACGACATCAAAGTAGATGTTGTGAATTATGATAGTCCTTGGATAGACGATATGGTCAGAGATGAAGGAATCAGGCTGGCTTCGGTTTCAGAAATTGCTGCCATGAAGATACGGGCGATCATCGGAAGTGGAACCAGAAAGGATTTTGTGGATTTGTATTTCTTACTACAACAGTACTCTCTGCATCAATTAATGGATTTGTTTCATGAAAAATATCCAGATGTCAATGACTTTATTGCCATACGAAGTATGACCTACTTTGATGATGCCGAGCAGATTCCCATGCCATTGATGCGCAATGCTACATCGTGGGAGACGATGAAGAAGTATATCAATGAGCAAGTTAAGGTATTCTGTAACCATCTCTGATTGAGGAATAGAAATGGAAAAATCCACCGCTATTGATATGAATCTCCCTGTTTTTTTGTAATATTGCACTTTCAAAATGAGTGAAACCAATAAAAAATACAACCTGCTTTTCGTCTGTCTGGGGAATATTTGTCGGTCGCCGGCTGCCCAGGCGGTGATGCAGCGTCTCGTCGATGAACGGGGCCTGAGTGACCGCTTCTATATCGACTCGGCGGGAATCGGGAGTTGGCACGTCGGTGACCTGCCCGACAAGCGCATGCGGGTGCATGCCCGTCCCCGTGGGTATGAATTGACTCATCGTGCACGTCAAGTGCGTGTGGCCGACTTTGATGAGTTTGACCTCATTGTGGGCATGGATGCCGCCAATATCGATGACCTGCGCCAGCTCGCCGCTACTATCGAGCAACAGGATAAGGTGGTAATGATGGGTGATTACATCCGTCGGTTCCCGCACTATGATTATGTGCCCGATCCTTACTACGAGGGCAGTGAGGGCTTTGAGCTCGTTCTTGACCTGCTCGAGGATAGCTGTGACAACCTGTTAGAACGAATTATCGAACAAAACAATATAACGAAATGAAAACAAGTAAGTTTATGGCTGGCCTGGTCCTTGCACTGGCCACGTTGACACTGAATGCCCAATCGCCCATCGCTGTGGATTGGCATATGGGGCAGAACAATACCGCAAGCAACAACTATACCTCGCGGTTTGTCATCAAGAATGTATCCAAGCAGCCATTGAGCAATGACTGGCAGTTCTTCTTCAACCAATTCTCCCGCTCGGTGAACCTTCCTGCTGGATGTCCTGTTGATATTGAGGAGGTCTCGACGACCTATTACCGCATCAAGCCTAATGGCAATTACAAGCCACTTGCTGCTGGCGACTCGCTCGTGATCGATATGGTTATGGGCGGAACACTGGTCAACAAGTGCTATGTGCCTGCTGGCGGCCACGTGGTGATGGGCGGTGACATGGCTCATCCACAGACTGTTGACATCAAGTGCTCACCACTTGATAAGCCTGGCCAGTGGCGAGACCACAAGGCATATCCCGATGGCAATTATATGTTTGCCTACAACGAGGCGATCAACGGCTTTGGCGACGGCTATACGGGCAATGATTACGACATTTTCCCTGCTCCCAAGCAGGTGGACATCGAGGATGGCTTCACCCAGGTGGGTAGCATCGTCACTATCAAGACTGGAAAACTATTCCAGTGGGGCGGCTATCGTCGCGCCAAGAACCTGCTCACCGATGAGTTGCAGAAGAGAGGCATCTATACCTCAAGCGGCCAGAATACCGTCATCGAGCTCCTTCTCGACAAGAAGATGAGCGACAACCGCGAGTATTACAGCCTGCGCGTACATGACGGCCGCATTACCATCCACGGTGTCACCCAAGCCGCACTGATGAACGGTGTGAAGACCCTCATCGCCGCTCTGGACCATAGTAAGGGCCACCGCTTGCAGAATTGCTTTGTCATCGACTGGCCTGACTTCGGCTATCGTGGCGTGATGCTCGACATCGCCCGCAACTTTATCATGAATCCAGCCGAATACAAGCGCATGATAGACCTGCTGGCCTATTACAAGATCAATGTCATCCAGTTCCACTTCACCGACGATGAGGCATGGCGACTGGAAATCCCAGGCTTCCCCGAGCTGACTCGGGTGGCATCGCGTCGCGGCGCCACACTCGATGAGAAGGGGTATCTGGCTCAGATATTTGACGGTAACGGCAATCCTGATGACCTCTCCCAGTGTGCTAATGGTTATTTCACGCGTGACCAGTTTATCGACATGCTGCGTTATGCCTGGGCACACGGCATCCGCGTCATCCCCGAGATTGAGACTCCAGGTCATGCGCGTGCCGCTATCGTGGCGATGAAGAACCGAGCCCAGAGCAATCCCACTGCCGAGCAATTCCGCCTGTGGGACGAGAAGAATCAGAGCGTCTATACCTCGGCCCAGAGCTATCACGACAACGTGCTCAATGTCGCCAGTGATGACGTGTACCGCTTTATCGACCGCATTGTGGCTGAGCTACAGAAGATGTATAAGGAGGCAGGCCTCAAGCTCGAAATCGCCCATCTGGGTGGAGACGAGGTGGCTCGTGGCGCGTGGGACAAGAGTCCTGACGTGCAAGCACTCATGCAGCGCGAGGGCCTAAAGACCCAACACGATGTCCATGCCTATTACCTCAAGCGCATCAGCGCCCTGCTCGAGGCCCGCAAGATCCGCATCGAGGGGTGGCAGGAAATCGCTCTGGACAATACCCCGGAATTCAATGCGGTAATGACTCAGCGTGTCGCTGGCGTGAACGCATGGAGCACCGTGGGCTCACGCAGCGATGTCCCCTATCGCCTGGCTAATGACGGTTATCCTGTCATCCTCTCCAACGTGACCAACTTCTACATGGACATGGGCTACAGCTGGCACCAGAACGAGCAGGGATTGCACTGGGGAGGTAAGGTTGATGAGTTTGACGCATGGAGTGCACTGCCGGCCAACATCTATGCCAGCGCCCGCACTGCCGTAGATGGCTCTCCCATTAACATTACCACCGCTGGCGATGGCAAGACCCAGCTCTTGAAACCCGAAAACATCATGGGCGTTCAGGCTCAGTTGTGGGGAGAAACACTGCGCAGCTTTGATGAGGTGCAATACCTGATGCTGCCCAAGATGATGGGTGTCAGCGAGCGCGCATGGACAGCCGTGCCCGAGTGGAGCAAGGATTTGACCGATGCCGCTGCCTATAACGAAGCCCGTCACCAGTATAATCTCAAGATCGGTACCCGCGAGCTGCCGTTGCTGCATGGCATGGGCTACAACTTCCGTGTGGGGCCTCCGGGCATCAAGTTGGTTGACGGCATGCTGCACATCAACACCCAGTATCCCGATGAGCTTGTCACTTATACCCTCGATGGCAGCGAACCCACCGTTGAGTCGCCCCGCTGGACGGCCCCTGTCCCTGTCAAGAATCAGCCCCAGGTCATCAAGGCCAAGACCTTCTATCTGGGTCATGAGAGCGTGACAACCTATCTGTTCAAGTGATATCGCATGAAGCGGGAAGATTTCATGGTCGAAGTGTGTGCCAACGGTGTGGAGTCCTGCATCGCGGCACAGGCAGGGGGAGCCGACCGCGTGGAGTTGTGTACCGGCATCCCTGAGGGCGGAACGACACCCAGTTATGGCGAGATTAAGGTGGCACGCCGTGTCCTGACCACGACACGCTTGCATGTGATCATCAGGCCTCGTGGAGGGGATTTCCTGTATAGTGACTTGGAGGTGGAACGTATGGCCGCTGATATTGCCGTCTGCCGTGAGTTGGGTGTGGATGGTGTGGTGTTTGGCTGCCTGAATGCCGACGGCACCATCGATATAGATAAAAACAGGTACCTGATGGAATGTTCCCGCGGCATGAGTGTGACGATGCACCGCGCGTTTGACCGTACTGCCGACCCCGTGCAGGCCCTGGAGGAGATTATTGATCTAGGCTTTGACCGTATTCTCACTTCCGGTCAGCAGCCCAAGGCCATTCAAGGCATGGAATTACTGGCAAAATTGAACCACCAAGCCGCTGGCCGCATCATCCTCATGGCGGGCAGTGGTGTGACCGAGCAGAATATCAAGGAAATCCATGATGTGACCGGCCTTCACGAGTTTCACTTCTCGGCCCGCGAGTCACAGCCCAGCGCGATGCAGTACGTTAACCCCAACCTGTACATGGGTCGTCCTGGCGCCAATGAAGCGGCCCTCGACTACACGACGACTTGTCGAGTCGCTGACACGATAAAGCAGTTGCTAGACTGAACATAAGGATAACAGACAAAATATCTTGGTTGACAAGGCTTATGGCAATTTGTGCTGTAAGGTTTTGTCAACCAGATTTTTATTTGGATAAAAGGCTGAGAACTGTTGGAACAGCCTCGTCGGGTGTGACCCAGGTGATGTCAGGGTCACGTCGGTACCAGGTGAGTTGCTTCTTGGCATAGACGCGTGTGTTTTTCTTCATGCGCTCAATAGCGGTGTGGCAGTCCATAGTACCATCAAACATGGCAAACATCTCCTTCATTCCGACGGTGTTTAGTGAGTTGAGGTGCCGCAAGTGATATACCGAGCGGGCCTCTTCTTCCAGTCCTGCCTCAATCATGCGATCCACGCGGTTGTTGATGCGGCTAAACAGTCGCTCCCGCTCGATGTTGAGAGCCAGCTTGATGATGCTGAAGTCACGTTGCTTGGCCTTGCCAGTGCGCAAGCTCGAATAGGGGATTCCCGCCTGACGGCAGATCTCCACACCGTGGCACACGCGGCTGGTATTCTTGCGGTCGATTGTTGCGGCATATTGCGGGTCAAGTCGTTCGAGTTCCTCCATGAGGCTCTCCAGCCCCTCGCGGGCCAGTTTCTCTTTAACGGCAGCCCGTACCTGGGGACTGATGTCAGGCAGCTGGTCAATGCCCCGGCACACCGCGTCAACATAGAGCATCGAGCCGCCACACATCACGGCATAGTCGCCATGTTGCCACAGCGATGGCAACAACTGGAGGGCATCGGTCTCGAATTGTGCCGCGCTGTAACTCTCTTCCAGTTCCTTAAAGGCCACGAAATGGTGTCGCACTGCCGCCAGCTCCTCAGGGCTAGGGGCGGCGGTGCAGATGGGGATGCCACGGTAGATCTGTCGGGAATCGGCGTTGATGATGTCACAACCCAGTTGTTGAGCCAACTCAATAGCCGTTGCGGTCTTTCCCACTCCTGTGGGGCCTGTGATGACAATCAGTGTCTTGCTCATACCGCCATGTGCTTGTCAGGTCAGTCTTTATTTTTCTTCTCCTCGTTGCGGTACATGTCCAGGAAGGATGACGTGATAGCCAGTGGGGTTTTCTTGTCTTTTATCTCCTTTTTCAATTTATCCTTGTTCAATGGGTTGGGCTGATGCAAGACAAACTCGCAGTAGTAGGAGATGATGAGCGTCGTCAATGGCAGTCCGATGATCAGTCCGATGAATCCCATCACATAGACCCAGAGCGACAGCGAGAGGAAAATGATGGCGGGATTGAGACCCATCTGTGACTTCATGATCGTGGGAATGAGCACCATGTCCTGGATAATCTGGCAAATGATATAGGCCAGTATAACCCATGCGAACATTACCCAGAAGCTGCCTCCCGTGGCGGCTGTAGCTACAAGACACAAGAAGGCTGCGATGGGAATAGAGATGAGCTGCAGATAAGGTACCATGTTCAGCAGACCGACAAACATGCCGAAGGCGATAGCCATCGGCAACCCGATGATATAGAACTCGATAGCAAATATCACGCCCACAAAGAAGGATACTGCCGCCTGACCACGGAAGTAGCGGCTCATGGTGTCGGCCACGTCGCCGAAGATGCGTAATGCCATGCGACGGTACTTGCTGGGAATAGCAGCCTTGAAAGCGCGTGAAAGTTTATTGAAATCCAGCAGGATAAAGAACATGTAAAGCAGCACGATGAACCATGAGACGATGTTAAATATCACGCTCATGGTGCCACCCACAACCGACCATGCACCCGATAACGCCTTGTTGACGATATCCATCCACTGCTGCTTGCTGAACATTTCATTGATCTTCTCAAGGTCGATATAACGCTGGATGAAGTCATTGATCTCGGCAGGAACGTAGGGGATGCGCAGGTTAGATTTCGCATAGGCCGCCAGTTGCTTGGACATGGCCCCGAATTCGTCAATCAGATAAGGGATGATGAGCCAACACAATCCCGCAATCACAGCAATCACGATAATCAGGGCCAGGACTACTGCTATTCCCCTGGACTTGATGCGAACCTTGCGTTGCAGCCACTCGACGAGCGGGTCAATGATATAGGCCAGGATAAATCCCACGACAAAGGGCATTAACACGGGACTCAAGTAATTGATGAGCCACACGCCTATTGCCACGCTGATAAGGGTGAGCACCATCCTCACCACGCGGTCAAAGTCATACTTCTTGGGTTGTTGTATTGTCGTCTGTGCCATATATATCTCTCTCCTTCAATCATTGATCATCAGTAACAGATGCCAATCATCAACGATTATTTGTTAACTTTTATCTGTACTTCAACTGGACAGTGGTCGCTGCCGTAAATCTCGGTATGGATCTTGGCATCGGTCAAACGGTCGCGCAGGCTGTTGCTTACTAGGAAATAGTCGATGCGCCACCCTGCATTCTTCTCGCGGGCCTTGAAACGGTAACTCCACCACGAGTAAACATCGGTCACGTCGGGGTTGAAGAAGCGCCAGGTGTCGGTGAAGCCAGCGTCGAGCAACGTCGACATTTTGGCGCGTTCCTCATCGGTGAAGCCGGCATTCTTGCGGTTGGTCTTTGGATTCTTCAGATCAATTTCCTGGTGTGCCACGTTCAGGTCGCCACACACGATGACGGGTTTCTTCTTGTCCAGTTCCAGCAGGTAGGCGCGGAAAGCATCCTCCCACGTCATGCGGTAATCCAGCCGCCGCAGTCCGTCCTGGCTGTTGGGTGTGTAGCAGGTCACGAGATAGAAGTCGGGCATCTCAAGAGTGATAACTCGCCCCTCGTGGTCATGTTCCTCAATGCCGATGCCATAGGATACGCTCAGTGGCTCATGGCGGCTGTAAATGGCTGTGCCTGAATAACCTTTTTTCTCGGCATAGTTCCAGTAAGAGTGATAACCCTCAAATTCCAGATTCAGTTGCCCTGCTTGCATCTTAGTCTCTTGCAGGCAGAAGAAGTCGGCATCCAGCTCCTTGAAGACGTCGCTGAATCCCTTGCCCACTGCGGCCCTCAAGCCGTTCACGTTCCACGAGATAAATTTCATTGTGATAGATTTTGATTTAATCTGCAAATATACTGCTAAAAGCCTTTAACTTGAAAATTAATTGACGTAATTTTGCAGCTGTGATTGATAAATTTCATCGGTTGGGGTGTGAAGCGGCAGCGGTAGAGTTGCCGCGACGATTCACGTGCCCGTTCTGCTATGAGCCACATCCGCTAGCGCTCATGGCGGTCGAGCAAGTGCAGCGCTATGTCTCGAAGCGGGACGATTGGGCTGACGAAATGAATGCCGGCAAGATGCTGGGCGTGCTGGTGGTAAAGGATGACGAGGGGCATGTGGGCTATCTAGCTGCGTTCTCGGGCAATCTGGCAGGTAGCGTACATCACGATTTCTTTGTGCCGCCGGTTTATGACCTGCTCGACCCGCAAGGTGAGTTCAAGCGAGGCGAGGCGCAAATTACGGCGATCAACCATGAGGTGGAACGCCTGGAGCATTCTCCCCAATTGCTGGCAATGCAAGGTCACCATGCCGATCAAAGACAGATAATGGCCGATGAAATCGCCAGCTTTAAGGCAATGATGGCGCGCCACAAGCAGGAACGGGATGCCCGTCGCCGGTCCGGCTGCTTGAACAACGAGGAGCAGGAAGCGCTCTTGAACCAGAGCCGTTATGAAAAAGCCGAGCTGAGGCGCATCCGTCAGCGTCATGAAGCCAAGATGCAGGAAATTTGCGATGAAATTGACTGTTTTACCCAGCAAATTGAAGCGTTGAAGAAGCGCCGCAAGGTGATGAGCGAGGCCTTGCAGGAGAAGATATTCAGGCTCTTTGTGGTAGCTAATGCGCGTGGTGAGCGCCGCAACCTGGTTGAGGTGTTCAAGCCCATGTGCACCCTGCCACCTGCCGGGGCAGGGGAGTGCTGCGCCCCCCGATTGCTCAATTACGCCTACAACAATGGACTTCATCCTGTGTGCATGGCCGAGTTCTGGTGGGGTACGTCACCAGCGGGCGAGGTGCGTCATCATGGTCATTTCTACCCTGCTTGCCGCAGCAAGTGCAAACCCATTCTCGACTTCATGCTGCAAGGTCTCGATGTGGAGAATAATCCCCTGGAAAAACCTGTACAGGACGCAGCTGCCCTCCATGTCATCTATGATGACCAGTGGCTCACTGTGCTCAATAAGCCATCGGGCATGCTCACCGTGCCTGGTAAAGCGCTGGAGGAATCGCTCTATACCTATTATCGTGCCGCCCATCCCGAGGCCACTGGCCCCATTGTAGTGCATCGTCTTGACCAGGAAACATCAGGCTTGGTTCTCTTTGCCAAGGACAAGGAAGTCCACAAGGTACTGCAACAGCAATTTGAAGACCATACCATCAAGAAACAATATATCGCCCTGCTCGATGGCATCGTGGCGCAAGACGAAGGCACCATTGACCTGCCCCTGCGTCCCGATGTGGACGACCGTCCACGCCAGCGTGTGGACCATGAACAAGGCAAGTCGGCGGTGACCCGTTACCACGTGCTGGAACGTAATGGCCGCCAGACCCGCATCGCCCTGAAACCCCTCACGGGCCGTACCCACCAGCTGCGAGTGCATTGTTCTCATCCCCAGGGCTTGAACTGCCCCATCATGGGCGACCGCCTCTATGGCACCGCCTCCACCCGCCTCATGCTCCATGCCCAGACTCTCACTTTTACTCACCCAGTCAGCCATCAATCGATGACATTCAGTGTTTCTCCGGATTTCTAATGAAAAGTATGGCAAGTGCCCAAAAACCAATTAATTTACATTTTTTTTGAAATCAGCCAGTTTTAGCCAAAAAGACTGAAACAATGCTAATTGTTTACAAAAATAAATTAAAACATTTTGAAGTTTGCAATCGCAACTCTATATTTGCGCTGAAAATAAACGGGTGAATCTCGGTTATTACCTAATAATTAATAAATTAAATTGCCTATGCTCAAACAATTACGTTTTGGATTATTGGCATTGATGACACTCATGGCGGTGTTGCCTCTGGCAGCGCAGGTGCGCCATGTGACCACAGTCAATCCGCAATCCAAGCGATCCTATATGGAAGTCTACGAGTTTGACTACGTGGATGTCCAGCCTCAGTTCCCTGGTGGCGAGCGTGGGCTCATCAATTTCATCAATAAGACCCGGGAGTATCCTTACTATGCCTACAAGAACCATGTCCAGGGCCGAGTGCTGTGCAGTTTCATTGTGGGCACTGATGGTAAGGTGAGTGACGTGCGCGTCATCCGCGGCGCTGGTGATGAAAGCCTTGACCGCGAGGCCATCCGTGTCATAGCTGCGATGCCCAAGTGGAGCGTCGGCAAGGTAGGTAAGCGTGCCGTCCCCGTGCGCGTCGTGCTTCCTATCAATTTCAGGCTCTAGACAATCGAATGTACAAACCATATCACAATACACAAGAGGACTACACCGTGGCTGTGGCCCTTTTTTGTGCCTTCATTTATCCCATGAAATGTGTTGAGGACCAAGAAGGGTGAACAATTTATCATTTTGCCATTCGCTGTCAATTTTAGTAGCAATTTACCTGATTATATCTTATTTTGGCCGCAATTTATCAAAATTATTTGTATGGTTCTGAACAATTGTATAATTTTGCAACACAAACCAGATGTAACTCAGACATAAACCTATCATAAATCAAGACTACTACTTCAATTATTAACTATAAATTTTTTGTTTATGAAGAAGATGTTATTCCTTGCCGCCCTTATGTTGGCGACGGTACAGGCAATGGCCGGCAACGTCGATATGGCGACAGCGCAGGCCAAGGCCACTGGCTTTCTGCGCCAGAGCGCTTCCAATGCCCGTTTCATGACCTCGGCTCCCACCATCAAGTGGACCCATGAGGTGAAGAACTCAAGCAATGCCGCACAGGCTGCTTACTACATCGTTAATACCGACCGCGGCTATGTGATCGTGGCTGGTGACGACCGTGCGCGCGAAATTCTCGCCTATGGTGATCAGCCTCTTACCGATCTGAATGATCTGCCCGATAACATGCAGTTCTTCTTGAACCTGTACAAGGCTGAGATGGAATACCTCCAGGCTCATCCGGGTATTATGGTGAATAAGGGTTTCAAGTCTAGTGGTGTGTCGGTAGAACCTCTGTTGAAGACTGCTTGGGCTCAAGATAAGCCTTATAATTACCAGTGTCCTAAAGTGGGAAAGACTTACTGCATGGTGGGTTGCACCGCCACATCGTTGGCGCAGGTGATGAGGTATTGGGAGTATCCCAAGATCGCTCCCGCCCTGCCAGGCTATCAGTGCCCGGATTCGAAAATCAACGTGCCCGATCTGCCCGGAGGATACACATTTGACTGGGACAACATGTTGGACACCTATTATGGTGTTGACCTTGACCGTCTGCCACAGGTGAATGCAGATGCTGTAGCTTGGCTGATGCGTTATGTGGGTCAAGCCGAGACAATCGATTACAATACTGACAGAAGTGGAACCGAGAACTTCCAGATTTTGAATGCGATCCGCACTTTTGGTTACGATGAAGGTGTTCACATTGTCAAGAAGTATGACTCTCCTGATTATACTGGAGATTTAGATCACGATGGTCATGAGTTCTACAATGACGAGGAGTGGGGTGAGCTGATCCAGGCCGAATTGCGTGCAGGCCGTCCTCTGGTTTATTGCGCCTATGACATGTCATCTGACTCGACATCACTTGGTGGCCATGCCTTTAACGTCGATGGTTATGATGCCACCAATGATTTGTATCATGTGAACTTCGGCATGAAACCGTCATTGAATGCCTATTATGCGCTCAATGCTTTTTCAACAGACGGTTGGTTGACTGTGTATGACTTCTGGCCCATCTTCTTTGCTGGCGTTCAGCCTCCCGGTCTCACGACCGATCCCCGCATCCTCACTTCGACCGAGGCTATTAACATGGAAGCCTACGTCGGTGAGACCGCAACTGCCACCTTCACGGTATCAGGCGATAACTTGACTGGTAACATCACTGCAACCGTCAGCGATGAGAATGGTGTATTTACCGCCGATGCCACGACTATCACCCTTGATGAGCTTGGCAAGACGATTACTGTGACCTATGCTCCCCAGGCTATTGGTACCCACAATGCTACCATTACCTTGAGCAGTGAGGGCGCTGACAACAAGGTCGTTACCCTGAAGGGCACCGCTACCAATGCTCCCCTGGTTGTCTATGATCCCGTGATGCTGCCTGCTATTGAGCAGTACATCAGCTTGACCTCTTTCCGTGCCGACTGGACCGACCAAACCGCTGCTGCGAATGTGGCCAGCTACACCCTTGAGGTGCAGGAGAAACCTGCTGCCCCTGTGGGTCTGCTTGCTGAGGTTGACTGGAGTGAGTTACCCAAGATGAATGGTAACCAAGCATCGAATGCACTTTCTTATCTGCCTGAGGGTTGGGGCTTCAGTGGCTATGACTTCTACCTTGATGGTGGATGTGTTGAGATTGGCACCGAAGATTATATCTTGACCAGGGCTTTCGATTTATCGGGCTGTGACAAGGTAACGGTGGTATTCCGTGGCAAGAATTATTATGACTGGAAGAATTCACCCGTTAAGATTAGCACAAGTGTAGATTCCAAGGAATTTGAATTGGCTACTGATTTTGCAGACTATACCGTAGTGCTGAATGTTGGAGATGTAGAGCGAATCAAGTTTGAGGCTACGGATGGTATGATTCACATTCAGGGCATCCAGATCTATGCCGGTGAGGTGACCGCTCCTCAATTCAAGGCCGTAGCTGAGCAAGGCGATGCTTCTTATCGTCTGATTACTGGTATCACCGACAAGTTCTACACTGTAACCGGTCTTACTGCCGAGGGTACTTACAATTATAAGGTAAAGGCTCTCTACACCGACGGTACCGAGAGCGCTTGGAGCAATATCGAGGCTGTTACCTTGTTTGACAACGGTGCTGCCCACATGCGTGGTGATGTTGACCACAATGGTAGATTGAGTATTGATGACGTGACTACACTGATTGACTACCTGCTGGGTGCGGGTGATGTCTGCACGACCTGTGCCGATGTTGATGGTAATGGAAAAATCAGCATTGATGACGTGACTACGTTGATCGACATGCTGCTGTCCGGCAATTAATTGCCAGGTGAATCTGACTGAAATAAAAAGTCTGGTGCATTAGCACCAGACTTTTTTGGTCGGTGCAATTAAGAATTATAGTATTATCGTTGTTTGTTGTTTCAATTTACTGAAAAGAGTTGTATAATTGTGACGGATAGTATATCTTTGCAGGTGAATAGAACCAAAACATAAGCCAGAACTACTTAATAACAAATATAAAATCAATTGTTTATGAAGAAATTATTGTGTATTGCCACTCTATTGATGGCGGTAATGCAGCTGTCGGCTGCCGATGTCAATGTCGTTGTAGCCCAGGCTGCCGCCAAGCATTTTCTGCAGAGTGATGTCGCCAAGCCCAGGTTTGCAGGCAAACCCGTCGGTGATGTCAAGTTGTTGTACACCGAGGTGAATTCATCCCGATCCGATCAGGCGGTGTATTACATTTTCAATAGTGAAAGGGGGTTTGTCATTGTGGCCGGTGATGACCGAGCACAGCAGATTCTTGCCTATGGTGACCGCCCGCTGGATCTCAAACGCATGCCAGATAACATGAAGTTCTGGCTGAGCACTTACAAGAAGCAGGTGGAGTTCCTCCAGGCCCATCCTGGCATGGTCGTCGATCATCCCATGATGAGAAAGAATCTCTCTACCGCGACTATTGCTCCGATGCTCACTGCAGAGTGGGATCAGAGCGCTCCCTATTATAACCAGTGCCCCCTCTATAACGGTTCGCGCTG
This sequence comes from Muribaculaceae bacterium, assembly GCA_017453505.1. Taxonomy (GTDB): domain Bacteria; phylum Bacteroidota; class Bacteroidia; order Bacteroidales; family Muribaculaceae; genus Sodaliphilus. The sequence continues at coordinate 9,487 of JAFTEU010000129.1, read as the reverse complement.
CTTGACGGGCTGCCCGGCGACCTCGCTCTCGATGGTATTCTATTACTGGAAGTATCCCACCGATCCCACTCCCGAGGTTGAGGGATATACCAATGAAAGTTATGGCTTTGAGATACCGGCATTGCCCTCAACGACGTTTGACTGGGATAATATGCTCGATAAGTACACGGGCTCTTACACCACCGAGCAGGGCGATGCTGTGGCATGGTTGATGCGCTATGTGGGTCAGGAGGAGCACATGGACTACACCCCCAGCGGTAGTGGTGCCATGGGTGCCGATATCTTGCGTGCCGTCACATTCTTCGGCTATGACGAGGAGACCGCTCGCCTTGAGTTCAAGACGCGTACCGATGACTATGGTAATGACACCGCAGTGTACTATACTGATGAGGCTTGGGCCGAGCTGCTCCAGAATGAGCTTGCCGAGGGCCGCCCTGTTGTGTATTGCGCCTACGACTACTCGTCGTGGTGGGGCTGGAGTGGTCATGCCTTTAACGTCGACGGATACACCGCTGGCACCAATACTTATCATGTGAATTGGGGCTGGAGTGGTGATGGCAACGGAGACTTTGCCCTCAATGCTTTCTCCAGCGGTGGTTACACTTTCAATATCGAGCAACAGATGATCATGGGTATCCAGCCGCCCGCTTCAGGTCCCAGCATTAAGGTCAATAAATCCAAGCTGGCAATGGAAGCCTATGTCGGTCAGAGTGCAACCGCCACGTTTGTTGTCAAGGGTAAGGAATTGAGCAGTGCCATTTCACTGGCGCTCAACGATGAGAGTGGAGCGTTCTCGATTGATGTCAACAATGTTGCCGTCAGTGATCAGGAGAACGGTAAGGTAGTGACTGTGACCTATACCCCTCAAAATAGCGGCACTCACACTGCTACCATAACCTTGAGCAATCCAGGGGCCGATGACAAGACCGTTACCATCACAGGCGTGGCCACGCTTGAGACCTATACACCCGTGATGCTGCCCGCCGACAGCGCATTTATCAACCTGACTGGGTTCCGTGCCGACTGGACCGACCAGACCGATGCCGCCAATGTGGATAGCTACACCCTTGAAGTGGGTACCAAGCCCTCAACCGCACTCCTGCTGGATGCCGATTTCAGTGACCTGCCTTCGGGCAGCAATGTGGCCTCCGATGCCACTAATTACTTGCCTGAGGGATGGGGCTTTGAGGGCTCGTCCTTGTGGCTGGATGGCGGCTGTCTCTCGCTGGGCTATAACAGTACGATCATCACGAGCCTGGTAAACTTGACAGGCTATGATAAGGTGACTGTGGTCGTGAAGGGCAAGAACGACAACTCCTATTCGAGCACGGCCTACCTGACCGTCGAGACCAGTGTCGACAGTAAGGTGCTTGGCTTTGCCGAGGATTATGCCGATTACTATTATGTGCTCGACTGTGCCGATAGTGAGTACATCCGCTTGACGATGGGTGCCATGTATGGTGACATCGAGGTGATCAAGGTCTATGGCGGTGAAGTCGATGTGATGCAGTTGAGGGCTGTTGCCGAGGAGGGTGATGCCACCTATCGCCTGGTGACTGGCATTACCGACAAGTTCTACACCATATCGGGACTGGAGGCTGCTGGAACTTATTATTATAAGGTAAAGGCGAACTACATTGATGGTACCCAGAGCACTTGGAGCAAGGCTCAGATGGTGACCCTGTTCGAGAATGGTCATGACTACGAGACTGGTGACGTGAATCACGACGGCATGGTGACCATCGACGATGTGACTTACCTGATTGATTATCTGTTGAGTGGCGGTGGAACCGCTTGCCCCATCTGTGCCGACCTTGATGGCAGTGGCGCTGTGGCCATTGATGACGTGGCAGAACTCATCGACAAGTTGCTGAAGGATAATTGAAGATAACTTATAGAGAAGAAAAAGGTTCAGGCGCTTGAGGCGTTTGAGCCTTTTTCTTATGCCATGATCGTGTGTGAAAAAAGAGGAATTTGTAAAGTATTGCCCTGAAATTGCTGCCGAAATATGAATTTTTATATATCTTTGTCACTTCTCCAATACCAGACTAATCAATCATCAATTAATTATAAACCAACAAAACGAGACTTTATGAAAATGAAAAAGATGTTACTTCTTGCCTGTGTCTTGAGCACGGCAATGTATGCTGTAGCCGCCGACGTTGACGTGAGTGCGGCACAGTCTGTGGCAACGCGCTTTATGAAGAGTCATGCCAGTAAACAGGGCTTTAATGCCACTGCTCCCTCAATCAAGTGGGTTCATCAGGAATTGAATTCCTCTAATGCCACTAAGGCGGCTTACTATGTCGTCAACACGGATAACGGTTTTGTTGTCGTTGCAGGAGATGACCGTGCACAGGAAATCCTTGGCTATGGTTTTCAACCTCTGGAAAATATGATGAATCTGCCCGAGAACATGCGCTTCTGGCTCGATACCTACAAGCAGCAGATTGAATCATTGCAGGCTCACCCTGGCATGCAGGTTCAGAAACCCGCCATCAAGGCTGGCGTAACGAGTATCGAGCCCATGCTCGTGGCTAAGTGGGATCAAGGCTATCCCTATTACAACCAGTGTCCCATGGACGGTGACCGTCGCGGTTTGACAGGCTGCGCCACCACATCGCTGGCTCAGGTATTCTACAAGTGGCAATATCCCACCCAGCCCACACCCGAGGTCCCCGGCTATACTTCCCGCACGCGCAAGTTTGAACTTCCCGCTCTGCCCTCTATCACGTTTGACTGGGCAAATATGTTGCCGACTTATAATTATAGCGCTACCGACGTCCAGAGAAATGCAGTGGCATGGCTCATGCGCTACATTGGCCAAGCCGAGGAAATGGATTATACCAATGAGGGTAGTGAGGCTTGGGAGGACGATATCATCAGGGCTTGCCACCTGTTTGGCTATGTAGGAGCACGCGTCGAGTACAAGGCTACGCTCAACTTTGACACTCATGGTGAAAACATGATTATCAACGATGCCGACTGGAGCGTGATGATCCAGGAAGAACTTGCAGCAGGCCGCCCCGTGGTCTATTGCGCTTACAGCTATAGCAATGCCTATAACTCGTTCTATGGCCACGCCTTCAATGTGGATGGCTATGATGCCAGCAATGGTATGTACTCCATCAACTGGGGTTGGAGTGGTACCGGTAACGGTTACTTCGCCCTGCGTGCCTTCAACAACCAGGGGAATAGCTACAGCCTGGGTGAGTTGATGGTAATGGGTATTGAGCCTCCTGCTCCCATCGAGGCCTATGATCCCGTGATGTTACCTGCCAATGAGAACTACATCACCCTGACCTCGTTCCGTGCCGACTGGACCGACGAGACTCCTGCCGAGAACGTCGCTAGCTACACCCTGGAGGTGAACGCCGATGACGGCAGCGAGCCAGGCGTGTATGAGTTAGTATTAAGTGAAGGCTTCCCCTATGCCTCCGATAACGGATCCCGTCCCCTTACCAACATTAACGGATTGACCACCAATAAGGGCTGGGCATGCAGCAATGCCTACGAGGCACGTGGCGGTATCCGTCTGGGTGGCGGTGGCAGTGTGGGCACGCTCACGACACCTGCACTCGACATGACCCAGAGCGGCGGCAAGATGACCGTCATGCTCACCATGAAGCCCTATCAGAGTGCTGACTCAGACGTACCTGTTACTGTTTCATGTGGTAACAGCGTTCAGAGCCTTGTTGTTAATGCCGAACAGGTTTATACTGTCGTCCTGAATTGCGAGGCTAATGATGCACAGAAGGTGGTCATCACCGGGGGTGATGGCTCCAACACCAAGCGTGTGGTCGTTACCCAAGTTGACATTTACAGCGCTACGAATGCTGCCGCCAAGATGGTATTCACCTTACCTGTTGAGGACGGCGACGAGAATGGACGGGTAATTACAGGCATCACCGACAAGTACTACACCGTCAACGGTCTGGCCGAGGGTGGAACTTATAACTACCGGGTAAAAGCCTACTATGTGAATGGTACCCAGAGTGCTTGGAGCAATATCGAGACCGTGACGCTGGTGGATGGTGGTCACAGCTATCAGCCTGGTGACGTTGACCATGATGGAAGGGTGAGCATCGATGACGTGACGACCCTTATCGACTACTTGCTGGGAACTGGTGACATCTGCACCATTTGTGCCGACGTTGATGACAATGGCAAGATTAGTATCGATGACGTGACAACTCTCATTGATATGCTCTTGAACCAGACCAATTAAAGAAAGGACATGAAACGATTATTGTTCCTTGCCGCCTTCTTGCTGGCGGCAACCCAGATGTGGTCGGCCAATGTTGACGAGGCGGAAGCCCAAGCCAGGGCTCAGCGCTTCTTGCTTAGTCAGGCTCGCACAGGACGGGTGATGACTCGCACGACCGGCAACCTCAAGTTGGCTCACGTCGAGATGAACTCCATGCATGCTTCCACGCCGGTTTACTATATTTTCAATAGCGATGACGGCTACGTGGTGGTTTCGGGCGAGGACCGTGCACGTGAAATCCTGGCTTATGGTGATCAGCCACTTGATGTTAAAACCATGCCCGAGAACATGAAGTACTGGCTATCGCTCTACAAGCGTCAGCTGGAGTTCTTGCTGGCCAATCCGAGCATAGAGGTGTCATTGCCCTTGCGCGCTGGACAGTCGGTCAACCCGTTGTTGACGGCTAACTGGAGCCAGAATGCACCCTACTGGAACGAGTGCCCGGTCTTCGGCAATGACACGTGCTATACTGGGTGTCCTGCCACGTCGCTATCGATGGTGTTCCACTATTGGAAGTATCCCAAGCAGCAGACGCCTGCCGCTCCGTCCTACATGATCCCGACCTATGGCACAGTGTTGCCCGAGTTGCCTCCCACAACCTTCGATTGGGACAACATGCTCGATAATTACAATGCTGGTGGATATAATGATGTCCAGGCCGCTGCGGTGGCCCACCTGATGCGCTACATCGGTCAGGTCGAGGAGATGGATTATACCATTAGTGGCAGTGGTGCCTATGGCAAGGATGTGCTGCGTGCCGTCAAGTACTTTGAGTATGACCAGAATGCTCAGCTGTTGTTCAAGACCGATGATCTGGGCTATGCCAACTATAGTGACGAGCAATGGGCCGCCCTGATTCAGGCTGAACTTGCCGCAGGCCGCCCTATTGTCTATTGCGCCTATGACAATTACACCGGTGCAGGGCACGCCTTCAATGTAGATGGCTATGATGCTGCTAACGGAACCTACCACATCAATTGGGGCTGGAATGGCCGTGGCAATGGATATTGTGCCTTGAACGCATTCAGTTATGATGATTATACTTTCGGTACAGGCCAGCAGATGGTGATCGGTATTCAACCGCCCGAGGGCTACCAGAATGCTCGTCTTCAAGCCTATCCTAACACGCTTGAGATGACGGCCTATCTGGGTAAACCCTCAATGGCATCATTCAGCCTCAAAGGTACCAACTTGACTGGTGATGTGACCCTCAAGCTCGTGGACGAGGATGGTGTGTTCAACATCGGCACTACTACATTGAGTCAGGCTGCTGCCGAGGGTGGGCAAGATGTCGTGGTAACCTATACGCCTGTATCCGTGGGACGTAATACAGCGACGATTGTTTGCTCCAGCGAGGGTGCTGATGATCTGATGATCACTCTGAACGGTAACGCGCCACTTGAGATTTATTCGCCGGTGATGTTACCCGTCGATGAGTCAGAAGTCACATTGACATCATTCAAGGCCAGCTGGACTGACATGACACCAGCTTCCAATGTGGATTGCTATACGCTTGAGGTCTATGCCAAACCTGACTATATGCTGCTTGAGGAAGCCGACTTCAGCGATCTGCCCAGGATGTCGCCCACCAATCAGGCCTCGCATGCGACGGATTATCTCCCTGAGGGATGGGGCTTCACTGGTAGTGAATTTAATCTTGAAGGTGGCTGCATCATGCCGCGCCGCAACAGCGTCATCACGACCGATGCCTTGAATCTGCATGGCTATGATAAGGTAACCGTTGAGGTAACGGCCCGTAGTTATGGCTCGTGGGGAGATCCGTCAGAGTTGACCATTTCTACCAGCTTGGCAAGCGAGACACTGGCTTTGCCGTTCTCCTATTCGACAATGTCTGTCGTGCTTGACTGCGCTGATGGTGACCAGATCAACTTCAAGGCGGGCTATTATCCCATGATCCAGGATATTAAGATCTATGCTGGGGATGCGACTGCAACGTCCACACTTAACGCGACTGAGAGTGGTGACGAGAATTACCGCCTGATCACGGGTATTACCAGTAAGGATTATACGGTCAGGAATCTTGCTGAAGGCGGCACTTATTTCTGTCATGTCAAGACTCGTTACATTGACGGGAACGAGAGCGACTGGAGCAATGAATCCCTTGTTACCCTCACTGGAGGTGGCCATGGCTTTGTGCCAGGTGATGTGAACCATGATGGTCGCGTCTCGATCGATGATGTGACTGTCCTTATCGACCAGCTGTTAAGTGGCTCTGGCGAATGCGCGATTTGTGCTGATGTCGATGGCAGTGGTCACGTCTCAATCGATGATGTTACCGCATTGATCGACATCCTATTGACTCACTAGTGTAGCGCAATACTGATATAGCTTTACAGACCGTAAGTCACCACTCGATGGTCGAGTGGCTGACCTGCGGTCTGTTATTTGTCTTTATTTTATTTATGTTTTTGAAGTGAAAAGTTGTGTTTTTATTGTTTTTAATGTAATTTTGCGACTGTTTTCTGTGCCACAATGAACCATTATGGCATGTATTATCACCATTAATCTACTGAAGCAAGAGGATTATTAACTTTATTACCAATATATTACAGTTTTATTTATGAGAAGAATCTTACTATGTGCCGCGGTATTGTTTGCGGCGATTGGACTATCGGCTGCGCCTGTTAGCATGAGAACGGCCCAAGCCAAAGCTCAGAGCTTTGTACAACAGAAAGCCTATGCAGGAAAATTAAGGGCACCGATCTCAGGAGAGGTTAAGTTGGCTCATACCGAGATGAACTCCAAGATGATGGATCGTGCAGTTTACTACATTTTCAATTCTCACAATGGCTATGTGATTGTCTCGGGTGATGACCGTGCCGAGGAAATCCTGGGCTATGGCGACGCTCCTCTTGACATCAATGCCATTCCTTGCAATATGAAGGCTTGGCTCGCTACCTACAAGGAGCAGATCGAGTACCTCCAGGCTCATGAGGGATTGCAGGTCGAGACGCCGTCGATGATGGCTCCCTCGCTGCGTACCGCCAGTGTCGCTCCCTTGCTGACAGCCCTCTGGGATCAGGAATCTCCCTACTGGAACCAGTGCAAGATTAATGGTTATCAATGCTTGACGGGTTGCCCTGCAACCTCGGCTGCCATGATTTTCCATTACTGGAAATATCCTGATTTTGAGACACCCGAGGTGCCTGCCTACAGGTGCCACTTGAGTACTGGTTACTATTCCAGCCAGTATGTGAACGTGGATGCGTTGCCTCCCGTAACATTTGACTGGGACAATATGCTCGATGAATATTCTGGCAATTATACTACTGAACAGGCCAACGCTGTGGCAACCTTGATGCGTTACATTGGTCAGGTTGAGCGCATGGAGTATGGTACGAGTAGTGCTGGTGGCAGTGGTGTGGATGCCGACAGTGTTAGCCTGATGGCTGGTGCATTCACCTTCTTCGGCTACGATGAGGAAACGGTACGCGTGGTGAAGAAAACCAGTTCTTATAGTGGTGGTACCACGCTTTACTCTGATGCCGAGTGGGCTGCCATGATCCAGGAGGAACTTGCCGAGGGTCGTCCTATCCTGTTCTGCGCTATTGCAGGTGGCTTCTTTGGCGGTGGTCATGCCTTTAACGTCGATGGCTATGATTCCACCACTAACAAGTATCACATTAACTTCGGCTGGAGCGGTGATTACAACAACTATTACGCGCTTAATGCTTTCAATGGCGGTGGATCAACCTTCAACCAGTATCAGCAGATGGTTATCGGTATTCAGCCTCCCATCAAGTCTCCGCGCCTCAAGGCTGACAAGAGCGAGTTGTCAATGGAGTGCTTCAAGAATAATACCGCTACTTCCAAGTTTGCCCTCACTGGCCGCAATCTGGAGGGGAATGTGACCTTGAAACTCGATGATGAGAATGGTGTGTTCAGCATTGATAACACAGCTTTGACTCCTAATGAAGAAGGCCGTGTTTCTCAAGATATCAACGTGACCTATGCTCCCAAGACCGAGGGCGAGTATACCGCAACCATTACTGTCAGCACCCAGGGTGTTGAGGAATTTGTGATTACTCTGCACGGTTCATCAGACTATGAGTTGTATCGCCCGGTGATGCAGCCCGCTGATGCCAATAACATTACCGCTACCTCTTTCCGCGCCGACTGGACCGACAACACTCCTGCCGAGAACGTTGTCAGCTACACTCTTGAGGTGAAAACCAAACCCGACGTGACCCTGCTCACCGAGGGCGACTGGAGCGATGTGCCCCAGGAAAATACCAACCATGCAAGCGACGCTGCCAACTATCTGCCTGAGGGCTGGACCTTCATTGGCAACAACTTCTATTTGGATGGTGGCTTCATCTCTGCTGGTCGTAACTCTGTTATCAAGGTGAACTGCGACATGGCAGGCTATAGCAAGGTGAGTGTGATCATCAAGGCTAAGGCCTATACCAAGGGTGCTGCAACCACGCTTGATGTATCGACCGATGTTGAGTCCCAGCGCCTTACTCTTGCTAAGGAAGTTGAGACTTATCTCGTGGTTCTTGAGGTCGGTGACCATGGCTTCGTTCAATTCACGACAGGTTACTATCCCGAGATTCAGAGCATCAAGATCTATGGTGGTGAGATTACCGATCCCGAGCCCTTCCAGTTCAAGGCAGCCCAGGAGACTGGCGATGCCGAGTTCCGTCTGATTGAGGGTATCACCCCCGACAAGTTCTACACCGTGACAGGCCTGCTGCCCGGTACGTCCTATCTGTATCGCGTGAAATCTAACTACGTTAACGGTACCGAGAGCAAGTGGAGCAACATCAAGGAGGTCATCCTCAAGGCTGGTGAGAGCATGCGCGGTGATGTGAACATGGACGGTGTCGTTAGCATCGATGATGTGGCTTCGTTGATTGATTACCTGCTCAATGGTACCGGCGGTGATGCTGTGGCTGCCGATTGCGACATGAACGGCGAAGTATCGATTGATGACCTCGCATGCCTCATTGACTATCTCTTGAGTGAAGCATGGTAATCTTGCCCAAGGGCTAGATAAGAGCGATTGAACTTATCAATAACTACAGGGGGTGCGCTGATGATGTTAGCGCACCCTCGTGTTGTACGCACGGCATGGTCATGTTCTAACGGGTGCAAGTCCCGAGCGCGCCCTAATGGCGGGAAGCGCATAGCCCAAGACAAGGGCATTGTGGTGACGCAATGTCTGAAGGAAGTCGGCGGCAAATCCCTGGCCCGACG
>JAFTEU010000128.1 GCA_017453505.1 Muribaculaceae bacterium | reverse complement strand
GCGGTAATGAATACCGCCAGTCATTACTGTGGTATCCCAAACTGAGAACGGCCAGCGATGAACAACGAGCCACATACACCTTCGGATTGGGTGGCATACACTGGAGAGCATTAGACGAAGACATCAGTTTTGAGAGTTTCACCTATGAGGATGCCGAGCCCACTGCCATGCAACGTTTTTTCTTGACTCACAAGGAAATCAACGTAGCAGAATTTGCCCGCACCATCGGCATGAATGCCACGTTGCTGCGCAACTACATCAACGGCTTTAAGAAGCCCTCCGCCGATCGTGAACAAGAAATTCTCTACCACATCCACAAATTAGGCAAAGAACTAACTGCCGCAGTCTTCTAACCCAAAACCAACACAACCAACCCATCGAACTAAACATATAACGTGACTCAAAATTTTGGTGAGCGTTGAGCCTTTTGGCAAATTTTGGCGGTACCTCGGCAAATAAAGTGAACTTTTTTGCCCTCGGTTGGCACAAAATTTGCCAATGTGAGTTTTGCATAGTAATTTTGCAGGTTGAATTTACATCTTATAATTAAAGAAGAATGAAGATTATCAGCAAGGTCAATGAGTTGCGCGAAGCCGTACAGGCCTTTCGCCAGGCAGGTAAGTCAATAGGTCTGGTGCCCACAATGGGTGCCCTGCACGAGGGTCACAAGTCGCTCGTCGAGCGTGCCCGCAAGGAGAATGACACCGTTGTGGTGAGCGTGTTCCTCAACCCCACTCAATTTAATAACAAGGAGGACTTGCGCACCTATCCACGCACAGCCGAGCGCGATGCAGCGATGCTGGAGAGCTGTGGCGTGGACATCGCTTTCATGCCCACCGTCGAGGACATCTATCCCGAGCCCGACACCCGCGTGTTTGACCTTGGTCCCGTCCAGCAGGTGATGGAGGGTGCCATGCGCCCCGGCCACTTCAACGGCGTGTGCCAGATCGTGAGCAAACTCTTCTCATTTGTCACGCCCGACCGTGCCTACTTCGGTGAAAAGGATTTCCAGCAGATTGCTGTCATCCGCGCGATGATCAAGCAACTGGGCTTCAATATCGATATCGTGCAATGCCCCTGCATCCGCGAGGAAGACGGCCTGGCCAAGAGCAGCCGCAACGTGCGCCTCACTCCCGAGGTGCGCAAGGTTGCCCCGCAGATTTATGCCACGCTCAAGCGCAGCCTTGAGTTTGCCAAGGACCACACCATCGAGCAGACCCACGACTGGGTTGTGGCCACCATCAACGCCTGGCCCGAGATGGAAGTGGAGTACTTCTCGATCTGTGACGGCATCACGTTGCAGCCCGTCACCAACTGGGACGAGAGCGACTACATCGTGGGCTGCATCACCGTCTATTGCGGCGACGTGCGCGAGATCGACAATATCACTTACAAGAGATAAGTGCCTGCGGCACTGATTAGTGAGTAGAGATTAGTGAATCTGAATACTGACAACTTAAAACTGAAAAGAGATATGTATATCCAAGTCATGAAATCCAAGATTCACCGCGTGACGGTGACCGATGCCAACCTGAACTACATCGGTAGCATCACCATCGACCAGGACTTGATGGATGCCGCTGGCATCATCGAGGGCGAGCGCGTGTACATCGTTGACGTGAACAACGGTGAGAGACTGGACACATATGCCATCGCTGGCGAACGCGGCAAGGGAACCATCTGCCTGAACGGTGCCGCGGCACGCAAGGTCGAGGTGGGTGACATCGTCATCATCATGGCCTACGCCATCGTCACCCCCGAGGAGGGCCGCGAGTTCAAGCCCTCGATTGTCTTCCCTGACACGACGACCAACCGCTTGATCCCAAAGAAGAAATAACAGATTTTAACATACCCGCACCACCCTGCGATGTTTAAGACGAAATCATAAAAACCTCAATCACAATATGTTTGAAAATTTATCTGAGAAACTCGAACGGTCATTCAAAGTCCTGAAAGGACAAGGCCGCATCACCGAGATCAACGTAGCATCAACCCTCAAGGAAGTGCGTCGCGCACTGGTTGACGCCGACGTGAGCTATCCCGTCGCTAAGAAGTTTGTCGATGACGTTAAGGCCAAGGCTATGGGCCAGAACGTGATCAATGCCGTTAACCCGAGCCAACTGATGGTCAAGATCGTCCATGACGAGTTGGCCGCTCTGATGGGTGGCGAGGAAGCCACCTTCAGCATCGAGGGCAATCCTGCCATCATCCTGATGTCGGGTCTGCAAGGTTCTGGTAAGACCACCTTTACCGGCAAGCTGGCCAACCGCCTCAAGAACGGCAAGGAAAAGCGCAAACCGCTGCTGGTGGCCTGCGACGTTTACCGTCCTGCCGCTATCGAGCAGTTGAAGACCATAGCCGAGCAGATCGAAGTGCCCGTGTATAGCGAGCCCGAGAGCAAGGATCCCGTGCGCATTGCGCTCAACGCCATTGAGCACGCCAAGCAACAGGGCTATGACCTGGTAATCGTCGATACCGCCGGTCGTCTGGCTGTTGACGAGGCCATGATGGTCGAGATCAAGGCCATCAAGGATGCCATCCACCCCAACGAGACCCTGTTTGTCGTTGACTCGATGACTGGTCAGGACGCTGTGAACACGGCCAAGGCCTTTAACGACCGCTTGGACTTTGACGGCGTTGTGCTCACCAAGCTCGACGGTGACACCCGCGGTGGTGCTGCCCTGTCGATCCGCGCCGTTGTCGATAAGCCCATCAAGTTTGTGGGTATCGGCGAGAAGATGACCGACCTGGACCCCTTCCGTCCGTCAGGTATGGCCGACCGCATCCTGGGCATGGGCGACATCGTGTCGTTTGTGGACCGTATGCAGCAGCAGTATGATGAGGCCGAGGCCGAGAAGTTGGAGAAGAAGATCAAGCAGAACAAGTTTGACTTTGACGACTTCATGAAGCAGATCAAACAGATCAAGAAGATGGGTAACCTCAAGAGCCTCGCCTCGATGATTCCCGGTGTGGGCAAGGCCATCAAGGACATCGACATCCCCGACGACGCTTTCAAGGGCGTGGAAGCCATCATCGGCTCGATGACCCCGCAGGAGCGTTCCAACCCCGACATTATCGACGCAAGCCGCCGCAAGCGCATTGCCAAGGGCAGCGGCACCAGCGTTGAGGAGGTCAACCGCCTGTTGAAACAGTTCCTGTCGATGCGCAAGGTGATGCACCAGGTTTCGACCAATCCCATGCAGATGATGCGTGCCGCCAAGGCCAACGCCAAGGCTCAAAAGCGCGGTTTCTAATAGAGATCATCACACAAGAACAAGCCTCACGCTTAGGCGCAAAGACGCAAAGAATAAAGAGTGTTTCATATAATCTTAGCGACTTGGCGACTTAGCGTGAGGTTCATTATCATTAAACTAACAGATGAAGCTGCTCTCCATATTGATGCTGTCGGTCGTGTCGTTGCTGCAAAGTAACCACACGGTCAACTTGACATTTGTGGGCGATGCGATGCAACACGCGCCACAACTCACTGCCGCACAGCAGGCTGACGGCACCTACGATTACAGCCCGTGCTTCGAGAACCTCAAGGACGACATCCAGTGGGCCGACCTGGCAGTGGTCAATCTGGAGTGCCCGCTGGGAGGTAAGCCCTACACGGGCTATCCCTGCTTCAGTGCGCCCGACAGCTATGCCCAGACGCTGCGTGACGTGGGCTTTGACCTGTTCCTGACGGCCAACAACCACTGTCTGGATCGCCGTGACAAGGGCCTCGTGCGCACCTGCCAGGCGCTGGATTCCCTGGGCATTCCCCACATCGGCACCTACCCTAATCAGCAGGAACGCGACAAAGTTATCCCCTACATCGTTAACGTCAAGGGAATGAAGATTGCCTTCCTGGACTACACCTATGGCACCAACGGCATCCCCATCCAGGGCGATGTCATCGTCGATTTCATTGACCAGCAGCAGATTGCAGCCGACATCGCCCTGGCCCGTGAACGCGGGGCGCACGCCATCTGCGTCAACCTGCATTGGGGCATTGAGTACCAGTTGAAGCCCGTCGCCTCACAACGCACGCTGGCCGACTGGCTTGTCAGCCAGGGCGTTGACCTCATCATTGGCGGTCACCCCCACGTGGTCGAGCCCATGGAGGTGAGGTACAGCGAGGAATATGACAAAAATGTGTTGCTCGTCTATAGCATGGGCAATTTCATCAGCAACCAGAGCGACATCGACACCCGTGGCGGCGCCATGGTCAAGGTCTCATTACGGATGATGGGGAATCACGCCGTTATCGTAGAGCCACGCTACAAGCTCTTCTTTGTCCAGAAGCCCGTCGCCCGTGGCCAGAACTACGTCCTCATCCCCGAATCCCGCCCCGACCTCCTGCGTCCCGACAGCAAAGCCGAGTTCACCCGCTTCATGACGCGCACCCACGATCTGGTCACCTCCCACAACAAGGACGTCCCCGCCGAGCAGTAAATCCTTAGCCCAAGAATTATAATCCACATCTATTATCAAATGCGCCTATATTTTGATTTTCAAAATTTTTTTTTGAAAATCAAAATATAGGCATTATCTTTGCATCAAAAATAAAAAGAACATGAGAGTTATCGCTAAAAGTACACTTGTTGATTATTATACCAAAAATCCACAGGCAAAAACCGCCTTGGAAGATTGGTACGAGAAAACACGAACGGCAGAGTGGAAATCTTTTGCAGACATCAAGCGGACTTTTAATAGTGTTGACAGTGTCGGCAACAAACGATATGTTTTTAATATCAAGGGCAATGACTTTCGCCTAATCGTTATGATCTTGTTTACACCTCAGACTGTTTACATCCGATTTGTAGGCACACATGCTGAATATGACAAAATTAAGGACATTAAATTAATATAACTATGGCACAAATCAAGACAGAAAAGGAATATCGCTCGCTGATGAAACGTATTGACGAATTAATTGAGGTAGTGGACGACAATACCCCAACCGATAGCAAGGAATACGTCGAGCTGGATGTCATTTCAGATCTCGTTGCTGAATATGAAGATATCCACTTCCCCATCAGCAAGCCATCACTGGTTGATACCATCAAGCTGAGACTTTATGAGATGGGAATCACCCAAGGCAAACTTGCCGAGATGCTGGGCATCAGTCCTGCACGCGTCAGTGAAATCATGACAGGGAAATGCGAACCCACATTGAAAGTAGCACGCGCCATCTGCCAGAAACTCAATATTAGTCCCGATATCGTCCTTGGAGTATAACCAGCTCACCCTCATAAATAGTGGGGGCGTGTAATCAAGATATGACAAAAATGGCAGCCCATTGCGGGTTGCCATTCTTGTCATAGTTCTCTCAAGAATTAATTCTATGACAGGTACTGCTTCACGTCGATGGCGGCGCGGCAGCCGGTACCTGCAGCGGCTATGGCCTGGCGGTAGTGCGGGTCGGCAACATCACCAGCGGCAAACACGCCCTCGACGTTGGTGGCCATGTTGTGGCCCGTCAGGCGGATGTAGCCCTGCTCATCGAGGTCAATCTGACCAGCCAAGAACTCAGTGTTGGGCCTGTGGCCGATGGCGAGGAAGAAGCCGTCGATGGCGATGTCAAACAGTTCCTCCTTGTCGGTGCCCTTGAAGCGCACCAGGTGAGCGCCTTCCACACCATTGTCGCCGAAGAGGCCCACGGTGTTGGTGTTGAACAGGATCTCGATCTTGTCGTTCTCCTTGACACGCTGCTGCATGGCCTCGCTGGCACGCAGGTAGTCCTTGCGCACAATCAGATAGACCTTGTTGGCCAGATGGCTAAGGTAGTCGGCCTCCTCACAAGCGGTGTCTCCACCACCCACGACGGCAACGACCTTCTTGCGATAGAAGAAACCGTCGCAGGTCGCACAGGCCGAAACGCCCTGCCCTGCGTACTTCGTCTCGTCGGGCAAGCCCAGATACTTGGCAGTAGCACCAGTGGCTACGATAATAGTGTCGGCAGTCATTTGCTCGCCGCCGTCCAGAGTGACAAGGAATGGGCGCTGGCTCATATCGATGCCAGCCACGAGGCCCGATTTCATCTTTGCGCCTAGGTTCACTGCCTGCTGACGCATGTTGTCCATCAGTTGGAAGCCGTCAATACCCTCGGGGAAACCGGGGAAATTCTCGATTGTAGTTGTCTGGGTCAGTTGCCCCCCCACCTGCAAGCCCTCAATGAGCAGGCAGTCGATGGCGGAGCGCACCAGATAAATTGCGGCTGTGTAACCGGCAGGG
>JAFTEU010000127.1 GCA_017453505.1 Muribaculaceae bacterium | reverse complement strand
GAGCCACTTTGATACGTCTAGAGTAACCAATATGGTGTCCATGTTCTATGGCTGCAGCAGTCTGACAAGCCTTGACTTGAGCAGTTTCCAAACGTACAATGTGACCAATATGGGTTACATGTTCTATAACTGTGGCAATTTGCAAACCATCTATGCGAACTTTTATCTTTGGAACACGGCGGCAGTGACGTCGTCCACAAGTATGTTCGAAAACTGCACCAGTCTGGTGGGCGGCCAGGGCACGACCTATAATTTCAACTACATTGACAAAGCGTATGCCCATATCGACGGCGGTCCCAGCAACCCAGGTTACTTTACAGCACCGATTGAGCCCTATGCCTGCTACACGCCGTCGAACACGACGTTGACGTTCTACTACGACACCCAGCGCAGCAGTCGCCCTGGCACGACATACGCCCTGCACACAGGCACCACTGATACTGGTTGGGGTACTGACGGCACTAATGCCAATGTGACGAAGGTGGACTTTGACCCGTCGTTTGCTGGAGCCCGTCCGACGACCACCTACAGTTGGTTCTATGGCATGCGGAACCTTCAAACTATCACGGGTATTGAGTATCTGAATACTAGCGAGGTGACCGATATGGCTCACATGTTCAATGCCTGCTCTAGTTTGATCAGCCTTGATGTGAGCGGTTTCAACACATCCAAGGTAAGCTCAATGGAGTCCATGTTCTTTAATTGCAATAATCTGCGAACCATCTATGCGGGCGATGGCTGGACCACGACTGCCGTGACGTCCTCTACAAATATGTTCAATAACTGCACTAGTCTGGTGGGTGGCCAGGGCACGACCTATGATGCCAGCCACGTGAATGCTGCCTACGCCCACATCGACGGCGGCAATGCCAACCCGGGCTACTTCACCGCGAAGCCGGCTGGCCTGCGTGGTGACGTGGATGGTGACGGCAGGGTGAACATTGATGACGTGACGACGCTGATCGACATTCTGCTCAGTGGTGCTGCCGCACCTGCAGGTGCCGACTGCGACTTTGACGGAAAGGTGAACATCGACGACGTCACCGCCCTGATCGACTTCCTGCTCTCGGGCTCGTGGTAAGAAACTACAAATTACACGAATTAAGCTAATTGGCATCCGCGTCTCAACACTTAAGGGATGCGGATGCCTTCATTTAATTCGATAATTGCGTAGATTAAAAAAATCTGTTAGTGTCTGGGGAAGATTGTGATTATTTCCAGAAGCCCCCCTTTTTTTATATTCAAGTTTCTAAAGTGCTAACACTTTAGAAACTTGAGTTTTTATAGAATACGGTAGTAAAATTTGGAAATATTGATGTTTTTTAATAATTTTGCACCTATAAAAACGAATCCAATATATTAATCTCTAAAATGTAACAATATGGAAACATCATCACCCATTCTCAGATTTGTGACATCGCTGATGCTATGTCTAGTGTGCGTCGTGAGCGCCGGCGCCTATGACTTCTACAGTGGTGGTTTCTACTACAACATCACCAGCGACAACGAGGTAGAAGTCACCTACAGAACCCTTAGCGAGGACACCTATCAAGGCTACGTGAACATTCCGCAGCAAGTGACCTACAATGGCACGACCTACACCGTTACATCCGTTGGATATCAAGCGTTCACGCTGAGCACACTAATCGGCGTGACAATTCCTAACACAGTGAAGAAGATTAATGGCAACGCTTTCAGGTTGTGCTACTCGCTCGAGACCGTAACCATGACCGATGCAGTGACCGAGATTGGCTTTCAGGCCTTTGAAGGTTGCCACAAGTTGTCAAGCATCCGCCTGTCAGAGAATCTTGAGGAAATTCATCCCCATTGTTTTGCTTACTGCGATTCGTTGAAATCCATCATGATACCACATTCAGTGAAGATGATCTACAACGGCGCTTTTCAGAAATGTCCCAACCTGAAGACCATCACCTGCATGGCATGGGATCCTCCCACGTGGTGGAGCGACGATGTCATCGACCAGGATGTCAAGCCCAATGTCACTGTAATCGTTCCCAAGAATTCTCTCAGTGCCTATAAGGCCAGCGACTGCTTGTGGAGCACACTAGGCGCGATCAAGGCACTCTACTATGATATTGATAAAGATGGTTTGTACTACCTGCGCAACTCCATCGGTGGCTTGGATGTGTCGTTCAAGGACAACTATTACAACACCTACAGCGGCTATGTTACCATCCCTGAGAGTGTCACACTCCATGAGGGTCAATATCCAGTGAACGGAATCGGTTCCGCCGCATTCCTTTCCAGTAAGAACTTGAGATCGGTCACTATCCCCACCAGTATTAAGATCATACGTGACCGTGCATTCATGTACTGTACCTCACTGACGAGCATCACTATTCCTGGATCCGTCACCGAAATCAAGAACCATGCCTTTATCGGCTGCACATCGCTATCACGGATCAATCTGAATGAAGGGTTGAAGACCATCGGCTCACAGGCGATGGCCAATATTCCCCTGAACACCATCACGCTGCCCGCGTCGCTCGAGTCCATCGATGGCAGTGCCCTATCCTGCAATACGAGCCTGCCAGCCATCAATGTCAAGGCCGGTAGTGCCAACTACGTCAGCATCGACGGTGTGCTGTTCACCCTAGATGGCAAGAAACTGGTTACCTTCCCCGCAGGCAAGAGCATCACCTCTTATACCGTGCCCAACGGCACCGAGGTGATCTGCAACAACGCCTTTGACGGCCCCACGAACCTCACCGAGATTACTCTGCCTCGATCTCTCAGGGAGATTCAGACAGCGGCTTTCCGTTCCAACACTAAAATCCGGGAAATGGAGATTCCTACCGGAGTTACCCGAATAGCCAGTTCGGCCATGGACAACTGCAACACAATGAATACCGTCAAATTGCCCTCGACTCTCACTTACCTGGGCGCAAACGTGTTCGCTCGTTGCAGCAGCCTTAACGAAGTGTATATAAAAGCGACCACCCCTCCCTATTGTGACACCTATGAGTGGTATGACTATGACTGGGGTGAGGATGTGACTGACTATACATTTGACGAGGTTCAGTTTGGTAATGTGATGGTATTTGTCCCCAAACTATCGCTCGACGACTATAAGAATGCCCCCACTTGGCGAAAATTCACCTACATTGAGGGCATCTGGTACCCCAATGAATTTGAACCGGGTGACGTTGATCAGGATGGCAGGGTGAGCATCGACGATGTGACAATGCTGATTGATATATTGTTGTCGGGAGGCAGTTCATCGACGACCAGTGACGTTGATGGTGACGGCCAGGTGAACATCGATGATGTTACCGCACTCATCGACATGCTGTTGCAAGGCCATTGATTCCGCCAGCAACGGTTAAGTCAACACACTGTTTAGCCAGGCCGCTGGGAGTGATATCGCTCTTAGCGGCTTGTTCGCTCTGGCGTAATACGTTTTTATGCGTTTTTTTCGGTGCAAGAGGCCAAAAAGCCAATCACTATAAACCAGCAACTAAAAACTTTGTTGTAACTTTGCGGTTTTAATGGACATCTAATCTTTCAAGACATGAGCAACGACAAGATATTGCAGCCGATGGCTGGCATGACCCTTGAGGAAATGCAGGATGCCGTGTATGCCCTGGGCATGCCGCGATTTGTAGCTAAACAGTTGGCACAGTGGATTTATCAAAAGCGGGTAACCGACTTTGAGCAGATGCTGAACATCTCCAAGGCTAACCGTGAGCTGCTGGCCAGCCGTTACTGCGTGGGACTGTATCCTCCCAGCCAAGCGATGGCCAGCGAGGACGGCACGGTGAAGTACCTGTTCGACGTGGGTGACAAGCAGGCGGTTGAGTCGGTCTATATTCCCGAGGACGACCGCGCCACGTTGTGCATTTCGTCACAGAAGGGGTGCCGCATGAACTGCTACTTCTGCATGACCGGCAAGCAGGGTTTCCACGGCAATCTGACCTCAAACCAGATTATCAACCAGGTGCTCAGCATCCCCGACAGCGACAAGCTGACCAATGTCGTGTTCATGGGCATGGGTGAGCCGCTCGATAACCTCGACGAGGTGATGCGCGTCATTGCCATCCTGACCGAGCCTTGGGGCCTGGCTTGGAGCCCCAAGCGCGTGACGGTCTCGACCGTCGGTAAGAAGCCCGAACTGAAGATCCTGTGCGAACAGACCAATGTCCACATCGCCGTCAGTGTCCACAATGCCGTCCAGGAGGAACGCTCCTCGATGATGCCCATCGAGCGCCTCTATCCCATTGCCGACGTGATGGAGATGCTGGGCAACTATGACTTCGCCCATCAGCGCCGACTGTCGGTGGAGTACATCTGCTGGCAATGGTTCAACGACGATATCCAGCACGCCGAGAAACTGCGCGAACTCCTCCCCAACGAGCATGTGCGCGTCAACCTCATCCGCTACCACATGATTCCCGGCATCGAGAAACTGCGCACCAGCAGTGACGAGCGCATGGCCTACTTCCGTGACTACCTCAACAGTAAGGGCGTGACCTGTACCATCCGTCGCAGCCGTGGCGAGGACATAGCAGCTGCCTGCGGCCAGCTGGCCGGCCAGGTGCGTGGAACCAAGGGGAAAAAGTAAAGGTTTTAGCAAGCACAACCGATAATAGACCACCATAATAATGAAAAAGATTATCCACATCTCCGCTCTGCTGGCAATGGTCATCATTGCCACTCAGGCTGCACTTGCCGCTGCACCCACTAGTTATTATAACAGGGCTGTCGGCAAGAGCGACAAGAACCTCATGGCTGCCTTGTGCAGCATCATTTACAACCACAACGAAGTTTTATATGGCAGCGGATTGCTCAATGCCTTTGCCGTTGCCGACACCGACGATCAGGGCTATATCATTGACATCTATAGCAACTGCCGTTACAGGACCAACCAGAATGGCTCATCGGCATCTCAGGTGGGCGAGGGCTACAACCGCGAGCACAGTTTCCCCCGCAGCTGGTTTGGCGGCGAGGTGGCTCCAATGAACACCGACGTTTTCCACATCTATCCCACCGATATCCGCGTCAATAGCCAGCGCGGTAACCACCCCTACGGTGTCTGCGCCAATGGTACACGCCTGAGCAACGGCAGCTATGTCGCCAAGGGTAAATTGGGTGCCTGTACCTATCCAGGCTATTCGGGCACCGTCTTTGAGCCCGACGATGAGTACAAGGGCGACTTGGCACGCAGTTACTTCTATATGGTGACCTGCTACATGGAGGAACTGCCCGATTGGCCTGGTAGTGCCCAGCTCGATTACAGCACTAATGGCTACAAGGCCTTCTCGACGTGGTCTATCAAGATGCTGATGGAGTGGGCCCGTCTCGATCCCGTGAGCGAGAAGGAGATCAAGCGCAACGAGGCCGTCTATGGAATTCAAGGCAACCGCAACCCATTCATCGATCATCCTGAGCTGGCCGAATACATCTGGGGCAACATGCAGGGCGAGGTGTGGACTGGCAACGGCGAGGTCACACCTGCCACCATCACGGCTCCAGCCAACGGTTCCACCTACGACATGGGTAACACCACTGAGGGCAACGAGCTGCATTACACCGTCACCGTCAAGGGATCGGGCCTGACCGAGGACCTGACCCTCTCGATGACCGATAACGAGAACTTCTACGTTAGCAAGAACTCCTTCAGTGCCTATGACGTGAACGTCGGCACCTCGTTTGTCATCAGCTTCACGGCCGACAACGAGGGCATCTTTGATAATTGTGTCACGCTGAGCAGCAGTGAGGTGTCCACCATGTTCACTATCACGGCCATCGCTACTGGTGACACTCCTGGACCAGGCCCGAACCCCCATGTGGGTGACAGCATCACCGAGGATTGGGAAGGCTGCGTGACCGGTGGCTACTGGACCGATGCTGTCGTCGGCAATGCCTTCCTTTGGGATTTCATCAACGCCGGTATCTGGGGCGATAACCTCGCGCATGATGAACTGTCATGCCGTCTAGGCAAGACCAGCGCCAGCGTGATCGCTATGGCCGAGGACTATGAGCGTGGTGCTAGCGGCTTCAGCTTCTGGGCGGGTTGTTTCGGCAACGATGCCGATGCCACCTTGAATGTGGATTACAGCACCGACAAGGGCAACACATGGACTGCACTGGCCACTGTCACCACAACCAAGGGCGGGCTGCAGCAATTTAAGCTCGATGCCGATATTGACCTTCCCGTGCGCTTCCGCATCGTTCAGACCCAGGGCATGCGCGTCAACATTGACGATATCACCATCTATGCCATGATCAAGCCGTTGATTGGTGATGTCAATGGCGACGGCGAGGTCAACATCGCTGATGTCAATGCCCTCGTCGACATCATCCTGGGTGGAACTGCCGACGAGCAGACCTTGCGTCGTGCCGATGTCAACGGTGACAATGAGATTGGCCTTGCCGATATCAATGCCCTTATCGACATCATCCTCGCATTATAGAAACAGGGCGAATCGCCTAAACGAGAGAAAAGCCTATACACAACTTTAAGGGGACTTCTATAAATTAGCTTGACATGAATTTTGATTTATTTTTGAGTAGATTTTGTTTTAGCTTTGCAGGAGCATAGCGAGCTATGGTCCAAGAAGATAAGACAAAATATGCCAAAAAGAAACAAAATACAGT